>NZ_JUGU01000001.1:3452500-3752500 GCF_000799465.1 Psychroserpens sp. Hel_I_66
GTCTTACACATTTTAAGGGGTTTATAATGGATAAAGCCTTTGTTGTTTTTCGGGTCGTCGAAAAACAGGCACGACATAACCAATTCTAATATAAACACAGCTACTTATTTCGCTTAACTGTCGGTACGCTCAAACGCAACTGCGTTTAAAAGAATTGCTAATGCCCTTATGGAACTTGTCAAGACTATACAAGTTTTAGTGAAAAATAAGGTTTCTACTTCCTTGAATCCCGATAGCTATCGGGATTACTACGTCGCAAACACACCTGATTTTACCCTAAAAGTCTGGACAAAACCCACTTTATCCATTGTGCTATGCACAGAAGAAAAGAACAAACACCCCTTAAAATTTAATTCAGTTTAAAACAAATAGGGGAAATATAAACCAGTCTGTAACAAAGCAGACACAAATCTTTTTATTATGAGTACTATTAGAAATCACGTACAGTTAATTGGAAACGTTGGTCAAGAGCCAACCATTACGAACCTTGAAAGCGGAAAGAAAGTAGCCCGTTTTTCACTTGCAACAAATGAGTATTACAAAGATGCCAAAGGAGAAAAGCAAACAGATACTAATTGGCATACCGTAGTAGCTTGGGGCAAGACTGCTGAAATCGTTGAGAAATTTGTCGAAAAAGGCAAAGAAGTTGGAATATCGGGAAAACTTAAAACCCGAAGCTATACAACCGAAAATGATGAGCAACGCTACGTTACAGAAGTTGTAGCCGATGAAATCCTATTACTTGGAAGCAAGAGCGATAAGTAATCTTCAAAAAGAAAGAGGGCGCACCTGTCGAAAGTTTCGCCCTCTTTTTCATTATTCACACATTAAATATATGTACAATGAAAGCACAAGTTAACGAAATAAAAGAGCGATTGCAATATTTTAGTGGAACAGAAATGTTTTATCAAATCCCATTATTGCGAACCCGTTTTACGGACGGATTGAAATATTTATCAGAAGTCGCTGAATGTTTTTGGCTCATTACGGACACGTCCGTAATTGCAAAAAGTCTGATGAACCGAAGCGAATTTTTAACCATAGACTTCAAAAGATTGCCCAAAGAAAAACAGGATTATTCTGGTTATGAAGCCGAGATAATTTACAGCGATGGCAACGACAATATTTTGGAAAAACACGGTTACAGGGCAACCGATTTTCCGCTCGATGAACTGCGTTTATTTTTTGTAAATGATACGCTGATGTTACCGAGCGAATATTAAAAATCGGACGTTATGATATATCTAAATTTTACCGATTTGAACGAGGAAACACAAGAGCGATTAATTGCCAATTCAAAAGAGGAAGTAAAGGAAAAGTACGGCAAGGATATAATGGATTATGCCACAAAGCATAATACCAATTTGGATAAGATGCTCGATGAAGAAGCACTTCGGAATTTGTATTCGTATAAATACATTTTCAACATATAAATTTTATGAAATTAAAAGCAAGCACCTCTAAATTTTAGAGGTGTTTTCTATCCAATTAATATATAGTCAAGAAAAAAACGTATCTTTATTTCGCTGAAATTCAGCATTCAATTTAAGTAGGGTTATCCACTTTTCGACTTTCGCCGATAACCGTACACATCGAAAAATAACATATCGGAAAATCATTTTCCCTGAAAATGGCAATCGGCTTTTTAGCCGGATTGTATGGATTTTCGGTACGCCCAAAGCGTACCGAAAAGGAATAGCAAGAGGGTAACGGGCTGCGCCGCGTTACATATTCCATTTTCATTTTAATCTATTGATTTTTAAGCACTTAAAAATAAAGTAGATATAAAAAATCCATCGATTTGCGTCAAATGGTCTTGAAACACCAGTAAACAGGGATGGATTTACGTCAAATCTTTAAAAAAGCGAAAGGAAATGGACTCATTCATCACTATCAGGTTCAAACGGAAAACTGCCAAAAGGTTTCAGGAATTTTCCAAGAAGCACTTCAAAACGCACACGGAAGCTATGGAAAACATCCTTGATTTTTTCCTTTACAATGAAATATCGCCAAAGGAAAAATTGGGTCCAACCGGACGTACCATCGAAGCAAAATTATTAAAACGAATCAATGCCGTTATTGCCATAATGCGAGACGTGGAAAAGACCCAAACCAAACCTACGGTCGCAATGTTGCAATCCCTTTTTGTAATGGACGAACCTAAAAAGAAACCGCTCATTTTGGAAAAAAAATATGCTGAGGAAAAGAAAGAAGTCCGCTTTCGCGAAAAGCGAAATACCAACAATGAACTTTAAAAATTTAGCTTATGTACATCACAATCACACCTCAAAAAATGGGCGGTAACTTTTCCAAAAGTTCAGCTGATTTTGTTGGCTATTTAGAGAAGGAAAACAAAGGATTGGAACAACACGAAATGGAACATTTTTTCAATCAATATGGCGATGAGATTTCCGCTGAAGAAGTAGTCAAAGAAATAGATGGAAATACCGCAAAATTGGAAAAACACGAACCAAGATTCTATTCAATTACCGTGAGTCCTTCAAAATATGAATTGCGAAAACTTCAGAACAGTAGCGAAGATTTAAAAAGATATACTCGCGAGCTGATGAAAGATTATGTGGCTTCATTTAATAGAGAAATTAAAGGGCGACCAGTCAATATCGACGACATAAAATATTATGCGAAAATTGAACACAAACGCACATTTAAAGGAACGGATTTTCAGGTAAAAGAGAACCAACCCTTTGCCACAAAAATACTTCAGCTAAAAACTGAAATCCGAAATATTCAAGAAGGGCGAGCTGAAGGGAATATTAAAAAGATGGAAAAGAAAATTGCCAAACTGGAACTACAAGCGCCACATCAACAAAATGGAAAACGGATTGTCCAGGGAATGGCGAAAGATGGAAACCAAAGTCATATCCATATCATTGTGAGCCGAAAGGATGCATCAAACAGATTTAGTTTGTCACCCGGAAGCAAATACAAAGCTTCCGATGTGAAGTTGAATGGGGAAACCGTAAAACGTGGTTTTGACAGAGATAAGTTTTTTGAGAAAGCTGAAAAGACGTTTGATAAGACTTTTTGGTACAAACGCAACTTTGCAGAGACCTACAAAGCACGAAAGGATTTTGTAAAAAGCCCAAATCTATATTTCGCCGCCTTGATGAAATTACCTGCAAATGAAAAGGCATTGGCTTTTAAAATGATAACAAAAACAGGTCTGCCAATAGTACCAAGTATTCCAGTAAGTCAAACACAAATCGCACTTCGGATTTTCAAAAGGTTAAGACGTGGTGCAGAAGTGGCCATCAAATCAAGTTCAATAGGAATTTAGCGTATGGAAATAGACAATCTCATAACAATACTTTCAATTATTGGTGTGGCCAGTACTGTTTTCTATACGATATTTAGAGTGAGCAAGTTTGCACTTTTCTTGAATTTCATAATGCTTTCCTGCTTGGTTTTCTATTTAACGGAACAGAACGAATTAGTATCGATTTTACTTTATCTGGTATGTCCTCTAATGTTAATTAATATAGGACTATATGTTTTTTTGCATAAGACTGAAAATGCACAAAATAGCGATAGAAAGTATCAAGTCAATTTTGCTACGACTAAAGGAAATTTCAAGTTAGATAATATTAAACGTGGCGCATCTATCATCGGTTCTGCAGGAAGTGGAAAGACCGAAAGTGTCGTTTATGGATTTCTCAAACATTTCCGAAAAGAGCGCTTTTGCGGAATCATTCACGACTATAAAGATTTTGAATTGACTGAAATGGCATACCCACTTTTCAAGGATAGTGATATCCCTTTTAAGGTCATTTCCTTTGATAAAATCATCCATAGAGTAAATCCTATCGCACCACGCTATTTAGAGAACGAGGAAAGCGTAAACGAAGTGTCACGGGTGTTAATCGAAAACCTTTTAGAGCAAAGGGAAAGCGGAACAACTGGCACGACAAAATTCTTCAACGATGCTGCGGAAGGGTTGATTGGTGGTTTGATTTGGAAACTGAAAACCGACTATCCAAAATACTGTACGTTGCCACATTTGATAGCCATTTATCAAATACTCGATACCGATAGCCTTATCCAGTTCTTGGAAACCAACACCACATCGAGAGCGATGGCAGATGCTTTTATTAGTGGGAAAGATTCGGATAGACAGACCGCTGGTGTAAAAAGTACTTTAGCCAATGCGCTGAAACGAATTAGTACACAACGTATTTTTATGGCACTATCCGCAGACGAAGTGCCATTGAACATCAATAGCGAGGAAAATCCTGCAATCATTTCGGTAGTGAACAACCCTAAATATGAGACATCCTATTCGCCTGTTATCGCCACAATTATTCACACCATTACCAAGCAAATGAGTGTGCGAAATTCTAAACCTTCATTTTTGTTGATGGAAGAAGCACCTACGATTCGTTTATTGAATATGCACCGTATTCCGGCAACACTTAGAAGTTACGATATTGCCACCATATATGTGATGCAGGATAAGATACAGAATGATATGATGTATGGCGATAAGGCAAGCAAAGCGATTTTGAGCAATCTATCCTACCAATTTTTCGGCAAGGTCAACGACCCAGATACTGCAAAATATTACGAGCGCTTTTTTGAAATTATCAAAGATCCCACGAAAAGCATAAGTCGAGGTCACAATTTGGATTTCGATACAAGAATTACTACTGGCGAAAAGGAAATTCCGAAGATTAGAGCAGATGTCTTTTTCCGATTGAAACAAGGCGAGTTTATCACTTATGCGGACGGCAAAGATAAAAAGGTGCAGTTTAGATTGTCTAAGATTCAACGACAGCTTCCAGAAGAATCAAGACAATATTCTCAGGCAGATTTAGCGGCTAATTTTGAAAAAATTTATAGAGATGTAAAATCTATATTTAACTAATTTAAAGAGTGATGCTATATTTAAAAATTATGATTTCGCTATTTTTGACAGGATAACAGTATATTTATGACTGGTAAAATAAGTTTTAAATTGTACTTATTTTAATGCTTTAAATGAAAATAGAGAACGCTGAAGAAATACAAGAACTAAAAGCAATTGTTGAAAAATTATGTAAAAAACATCATTTAATCATACAAATCGCCGAGGATAATTATTTTAAGATATTTACGGACCAATCCTCTGGTATTACACTTTTTCTTCAGTTAGATGAGAACCAAAATTTATCATTTTACTTTCTTCAGAGAACATACGATGTGTTTTATACTGGTGATAGGTCTGATGCGCACGTAGTTCTAAGTTTGATGTTTACAGCTTTCTTGAGGTTCTACAAGTCAGGAATTTCTTGTGAGCAATTTGATATTGCCCATCCTGCCGTTCAAGATGAAATATGGGGAAGGTATTTGGTGCCTATTCAAGTCCCAATTTTACACGGAATATCGACTGCTAAACAACTTATTGAAGTTGTCACGGAAATTATAGAAATGGTTGCATTTTGGCGAGAAAGCTTATGGTATTTTACTGGCTGCCCTTGTGATAAATGTATGAAAAATGAGAATATTGATAATTCAAATTACAAGTATTCACTTGAGGATATCGAAGATTTGTTCTCAGATTTGCATAGCATATCCAGCCGTAATAATTATGGGGACCGTGAACGACCTGAATGGGTGTATTTCTATGACATAGAAGAGGAAGTTACTATGATAAAATCAAGTAGCCTAGCAAAATTTCTCAAGGCAACATTGCAGTTGTGTACAGATAAAACTGAACAGTTGAAAGGACAGAATGGGACATTCGTTCTAAGCGACAATATAAAAAATTTTGTTCACGATGATACCAACTCTGAAATGGATGAGTACTTTAAAAAAGTAAATACAAACGGTAAATTAAAAGGATATCCAGTTATTCCAATGGAAAATATGATTGTAACCGTTATGGATGATTACATCATTGCCTTAGGTAGAATATGTGGATTTGAAGAATATAAAAAAGAAAGGGAAATCATCAGAAAGCGGCATAATAGAGAGTCAGAACTTCTATTCCCGATTCCACAGTTCAAATGGAAAGAAAAGGTCTGTCCAGACCAATTTGAATTATTAGTTAAAGCACTATTGGAACGTGAACCAAATGTAAAAAGTGTAAGAAGACCGGCACCCATAAATCAAGGTGATAAGGGTAGAGATTTAATTATTGAGTGGAATGTAATAAATGAGTATATGTCCGATACCGCACCGCCAAGAATATTGATTAAAGTTGTAGGGCAGTGCAAATCTGGAACATCTACAATTGGAAAAGGCAAGGTTCTGGACATTAGAGATACGGTAGAGACTCACGATTCTCAAGGATTTTTTTTGGCAGTTAATACTCAAGTTTCTGCACCATTAACCGAAAAACTTGAATCACTAAAGTCAAAAGGCTTATGGGTCTCTTGGTGGAATAGGGATGATATTGAGATGCGCCTTTCTAAAAACCAAGATTTAATTCCCAATTTTCCAAAAGTTATAACATCCAGGGACAAAATAAAATTTGTAGACAAAGAAGATTAGTTTTATAACATAACTGTCCTCACAATCTTAAGGACAGTCTTTGTTTAGAATTTTTAATCTTAGGTGGTCAAATAGGTGGTCAAATAGGTGGTGTAATAGGTGGTGTAATAGGTGGTGAAAAAAGTGATTTAATTGATTCGATTGAATAAAATTTCAAACTAAAACGCGCTATTATAAGTAATTATCCATCCCAAATAATCTTGGTGAAGCACTTGCCAAGTTTTTTCGGCCATTGTTACAATAGTCAGCTTCAATCTCAAAAACAATACAATTCCTATTGGTCTGTTTACTGGCAATGGCTGTTGAGCAACTTCCGCCAAAGGTATCTAAGACTAAATCCCCAGGTGTTGTACTTTTTTCAATTAAGTAACTAATTAGCTCTACCGGTTTTTCTGTAGGATGGTTATTGTTTTTGGTTTTAGCAGATTTTAAAATATTACAATCGCGTTTACCATTCAATTTTTTACTTCCGTTACTGCAAAAAATAATCATTTCATACTTTGGTGCATAGTCGCCTTTTAGGTCACCAGTTCCGTGATTTTCCTTTTCCCATATTAGGATGTTTTTTATTCTAAATTCTTTATCAAGAAAAAACTTGAAGACTTCCACGTTATGCCAAGAGCAGAATACATAGAGATGCGCATTATTTTTACACACGCGCTTCAATTCTTTTACCCAATAATCTAACCAATCTAAGTTATCGTCGTTTGGCATTTTTTTATGCTTCTTACCTCGCTTATTACTTCTGTATTTGATGCCATAAGGTGGGTCGGTCAGTACCAAGTCTACGCTACCATTAGCAACGGACTTAATACCGATATTCCAGTCTATATTTAGTATTTTTTGCATCTGTTACACAGATTGGTTTCGTTACAATTAGAGCATAGTTATAGCTATTCAGCACCAATAAAAGGCTGACATCACTTTAATAAATACAGAGAAATTAATCTATTTAAAAAGGCCCTTTTTCCCTCGGACCATTATGCGTGACCTTCCATTGGTCATCCTCTTGAACCAACTTAAAAACACCAGGTTTGCCATCATAAGATGTACTATATTTTACCCAAGTCGCTTCACCATCGACAGCTTCATCCAAGATGTCAACCTCGATTTCCTTTTCGGTGTCTGGTATCATATCTAATAACGTATTCAAACTGGCATATCCTTCTGATGTGGTATGCTTTTTTAGGGTAGATTTATCTTTTGAAAAGAAACTTTCCGCTACGATTGTTGCAGTTTCTGCGGGCGACAAATTTTTATTTCCTGAACAGGAAATGAATAGTAGTATTAACGAGCAAATGACTATTTTTTTCATAATATTCTAATTTGGATTATTAATATATCTATGTGATATTTTCAGTTCTATATTGCGTTCGCCATTTTTCTCGTTCAGTTCCAAAATTGCCCTACGGTCATTGGATAATGAAAATTTGGGCATCACATATACAAAGCGAGCCATTTCATTTTCCTTAATTTTAGACGGCAGATTATGTTTGTACATCGGTTCTTGATAGAGACGTTGCAACGATTTTCTTTTACCTTTTTGCCGAGTTTCAATCGAAAGGTTCAAGAAATTCAAATCGTAATCCAATGTAGAATTATTCTTAATTTGAATAACGAAGTAGAGTTCTTCTTTATCAAAAACAATATTCTCAATGCTCAAAATCACACCACTTTTTCGTTTTGTGAAGTAACCAAATCGTAGACCTCTTTCAAGAAGATACGAGCAGAATTTTTGGTAATAATAGGTTTTATTATCTACAAGTTCTTCAGAAGATTCAACAAGCGTCGAATCAGTTACAATCGGTTTTTCATTACCGATACTATTTGATAGCGGAATGAAATAATTGAGCTTAGAGAGCTGTTTTTTATATCTTATAATATACGAAAAAATTGAACCATTTCTATTGACTACCAGAAGATTACTTTCCTTTCCTGGCTTTGCTTGAAGAAGCCCAAAATACTGTTCTTTTTCACGATTGTATGTAAATACAAAATTATCTGAACCAGTAATACCTTGCCGTATAGGTTCTGGAAAGAATAGCGCAACGTTTTTGGTGTCGTTGGCATAAATGGTGTCGAGAACTTTGGTTGTTTGAGCTTTCGTGAAAGGGGAAATCAGTATCGCAAATATTAAAATTGTTGCTCTCATAATTTAGGTTTTAGAATTAATTTATAATTATTCAATACCATAACTTTTACGTTTCGGTTGTTACGTCTGAGTACTTTGGATATACCACCAATTTGTGGTACGGTAGGAATGTTGATATCGCCAATAATATCGTCCAAGACTTCGGTGGTGGCTTCTGCCCGAAAATTGTTCTGTACATAAATACCTTCACTACCATCAGATAAATCAAAAGCTTTGAGTTTTGTAGGATGGTGCTTAATGTTTTCAATTTCAATGAGCGCACGATTAGGTTGAAAGCTTATAAAACCGAAAATAGGTGTGTTCTTTGGCATCAGCTTACCATTGATGGTAGCTGTTTTGGTAAGTCGCATTCGTAATCTGGTATTCGCTTTGACTATTTGGTCGCCATCTACAACCACGTAAATTGTTTCATCTGTATTACCAATGATTGAAACCTCATTGGGTTTTGGCGAAGCAGCAAAGAACAATTGATGTTCTAAGCCTAATTCTTTGGCTTCAATTTTTTGTTCCCGCTTTACTTCAGCAGAATCAATTTTTGATATCGCTTTGCGAACAGTTCTTTTCTGTCCTAAGTTTTGGTATCGTTTCGATGTATATTGAATTTTGCCAGCTTCATAGATGCTATCTACAATACGCTCTTTTTCGCGTTCTGGTAAATCTGGGTCGTAGAATCCAAAGGAATCAATCAGCTTTTCATCGTAGATGCTGGGCGCGTTATTTTCACGAACTTTCTTTAAGTCATTTATAGCATCCAGTTTAGAGTCGTATTCTTTTTGGTTTTCCTCTAAATCAGGTACCAAGGTCTGTTTTAGGTTTTCAATTTCAGTATCATCATCGCCCAATACCATTACAGAATAGGAAATCAGGAATATAAAAATCACAGCCAATACGGCAGCGAATACTATTTTATTCTTTTCAACTTTCATCGTTTAGTTTTTTTAAGGTGTTCTCGAAGTAATTTGTAATTAGAAGTCCGTGCGGATTATTGGGAAAGTTTCGGTCAACCATAATCAGGTTTCCTGTTGAAACCAATTCGTAGGTGTCAATTATTGAACCTCTGTTAATTTCAAAAATGGTGGTGGTTGTAAAACTATATGAGCCATTATTTTCGTTTATCCTTGAGTCAGTACTCAATACTTTTTGAACCAATGAATACTGAAGTAATCGGTTATAAACGCCATCCGCTTTTTTCTGACGGTAAAGATTATCCACAGAGCTATTGCCTAACCAAAGTGCTTTTTCCAAATTCCTTTCATAGTTACTGGCATCGATGTTATAGAAGTAGTTGTGAAACAAGTCTAAATGTGCCAGAGCTTCGACTCTAAAATTCTCTTTTTGAGTTACGAGCTTCAGGGGAATTATACTGCCATCTGTATTGATTGCAAAAGCACTATTGAGCGCTTTTTGATTTGTATTGAATACCATCCAAACTGAAAAGGTACTGGACAGTAAGGCACAGACAACAACTGCCAAAACGATAAACCGATTCAATTTTAGGACGTTATAAATATTTTTGTATGGTGTTTTCATATTCTTATTTTTAATCTGCCTTAGGCAGTAAACAATCTGAGCGTAAAGGACGTTGCTCGTTTGTACAATTTGAATTTCAGGAATACAATAAATGCAACAGAACCTAATTGAACAACAGGCGCAAAAAAGCCTTGACCTGTATCAGTTCCAAATAAATTGACCCAAAAATTGGTGTTGATTTCCGTATAAATTGCATTAACAAATACATTGACTAAAAAGAATGCCGGCACTAACATATATACAGCAGCATACAACTTGAAGAATGTATAAGCAAGTGAACGGAATTTTTCAAATACTGCAAGGCTAATGACCAAAGGGAAGAACGCTTGCATTATCCCCAAAAGGAAAAAACGCTCTGCCAAAAACAACGGATAAATGAATAGGTCAAGAATCCAAAGTATAGTGCTTAGAATAAATGCCAATATCTTAAACCCATACAATGGTGTTACTAAAGCTTCGTATAAAAGGGTCATTGCTGAGCTCGCAGCATCAAAAAGACTTACGTCTTCCTCTAACGGAATGTCCTGCATTTGTAATGGTAATAACGCAGGTGCTGTGCCCCTATACTGCCCCTCGATGGCTACCAATATCCCATCGAAAAACCCTAATACCTGCGTTGAGAAAATTACTAATATGACAATGGCAAAATTCTTCATCAAGTCCCCTGGACTCAATCCCCAAGTATAACCGTCTTTATCCGCAACACCTTCATTGTACTTTTTCAGAATGTTAACCAGAAAGAACAGGACAGCAAGCGTTTTCATTCCGGCAATAGTGTATTGCGAAAAGCTGCTGCTCTGTATGGTCTGGAACACCGTATCGATGTATTCCAACCCAATCCCTAAAAGTATGGTAGCGGTCATTTTTAGTAATCTGTTTCTCGATTATTGACTTTATCCTGCATTTTTCTGAAAGAAATAATATCTCGATACCGTTTTGTTTTCGTTGTGATGGTAGAAACCATTTGCTTGGATTCCAGTTCTTTTGCTTTCAGGATTTGAGCACGTTCGGCATCGCTCATTTTTAGGTAATCGCTGGACAGCACTTCATCAATGAAGTCAACCGTCTCTAATGAATTTTGAACTATTGCATCAAATGATTCCATAACTCTTGAAACTTCATCGGGTTTGATGTAGCGCGAGTTTAAAATGTCCTGTAAATCATTTTGCATTACATTAATAAGGCGCTGATTATTGTCTGCAATTTCTTGGACAGCGTTGAGTTGTTGAACTACGCTTGATACTTGCTCGATGGCTTCTTTAGCATCCTTTAGGAATTTTACAGACTTAATCATTTGAGCGGTCTGTTTACCTGATTCCAATAGTTGTTTTACCAAACTGATAAAATTGGTATTGTCATAAGTGGGCATTCCTTGTGCAGTAGCTTTACCTGACATAAACAAGGTCAGGGATACAGTCATTAATAAAATTTTAATTTTTGTCTTCATAATATTATGTTTTAGATGTGAATTGAATTATTGCTTTTTGCATATCGTTATATTCGTTGTAGAGCTTCATTATTTCTTCATTTTCCTGTCCATCGGTCAGGTAAGCTGCGTACACTTCCTTCGGAACTTCAAGCCGGAAAATGTTACTTTCCCTACCAATTTTGATGAACATTTCGGTGTATTTGCGTGGACCAGAAAGGTTGTTTTTAATCGATTTTAATTGGTTTAAATCGTGGCTGGATAGATTGAGCCTTTTAACCAATTCGTCGTAACCTTTTTCGTTATTTAAGCTATAAATGACTTGCGTATTTTCGAGAATACTTGCTGAAGTTGAATTGTTGGGCAGCTGGTTGATGGATTGTAGAATGATACCGATTGCACCATTCTGTTTACGGATAGCTTGATAGTAGAATTCTACACTTTCCAGTACATTTTCAAACTTCAGCTGTTTGGCAAACTCATCAAATAGGATAATTCCTTTTTCAGCCCTATTTTTCCAAATGGTTCTTTGGATGGCTGACTTTATCAGCTTCAACATTACAGACAAGATTTCCTTATTATCCTTTACCTCGTCAAGCTCAAAAACTATTAATCGTTTGTCTTCGATTTTATAGGTTTGGTCTTCGCTTACTTCAAATAGAAAGCTATATAGACCATCGCCGACATATTCTGACATTACGTGCAAGAAGCTCGTGACATTGAAGTAGTCGGGATGGATTTTTAAAGTGCTCAGAAGGTCTTCCTGATTCCTTTCTATAAAGCTGTAAAAACCATCTAACGAGTGATTTTCAGAAGTACTATCATAATAATGGCGTAGTATCTTTTTAACGGAAACCGATTGTGCTTTCGTAACTTTTAAATCTGAAGCAAAGAGTTCAAATAGGAAAACGGATAAGTCTTCCAAGCGTTCTGGTGTGAGGTCATTTGTATCACTTATGTAAAATGGGTTGATGCCTAAGTTCTTTCCGCTTTCGTAGCGAAGCACCGTATATTTTTCAGGATAGAGCTTTGCGAATTTGGTGTACGAGCCACCTAAGTCGATAATGACCAAACGAACACCACTTTCAAAATACTGGCGCAAAATGTTATTGGCCAAAAAGGATTTGCCCTCGCCAGTTGGCGCGAAAATGGCAAAGTTCCTTGCCTTGATGCGTTTCTTCTTTTCGTCCCAAACATCCTTCAGAACAGGAATGTTATGTTCACGGTCATTAAAGATGATTCCGATATTATCGCTTTTATAGTTGGTGTTATTGATGAACAAGCAGAGCGCGTGTTTTAAATCGGTTACATATAAATCGTTGTTTGAAAAGTTGGATGAAAAGCAGCAGTAACTATTTAGAATATAGTTTTTACGTTCTTCGCCTCGTGGATAATACGGGATGATATCCAATTCTTTAAATTCAGTTTTGATTTTTGAAGTTATCTTGTCAAGCTCTTTGGCATCTTTAGACCAGTACACTATGTTCAAATGACCACGAATGATTCTGGCATTATCATCGGCATTTATTTGGTCAAGGATGTGCTGAATTTTACCAAGTACCACTTTGTTTTGTGAACCGAAATTGGAACTCTTATTGAGTTCTTCAATCTTCTTGTCGAGCAGCTTACGCCACTTTTGTTTGTCATCCAAATACAAAATCTGATTAACGATATGGTTCTCGTTAAGCGTAAGCCCTAAGCCATCAATAAACCCTTGATGAAATACAAAATCGTCAGAAGTGAATTTCTCATTGGTTTTGCTACTCTGTACACTTTCGCCAAAGCACAGTTCGCTATTGATGGCAAGGGCATCAAAATGGTTTTCGCCAATATTGACGCTTTTTTTGTCCAATAAAATATCGGTATCGTAGCCTTCATTAAAACCATTGAAATAGGCACTTGTTAATTGCTGAATGTCTTCCGCTTTAAGCGAAACAAAATCCATTTTTCGGCTATTGTTGATAAAGGAAACGGAATCGCTTACCGAGTTGGCGAAACTCTTGATATTGTCATCCAGTTCCTGTACGATTCCCTTTGAAATTTTTCGGAACGGATTGACGTATTTCGGATTGTTGAGTGCCTTATTTTTGGTCAAGATGAAGAACAAATAGCAGCTGTGCTCGATATGTCCACGACCTTTAAAATGTTCGTGGGTAGCCTTTTCCAGAAAGGTTGTATTCGGAAGTTGTTCTGATGAATAGGATTTCTTCAGGTAGATATCCTGTTTATGAACCACAGTACCAACTGGCAATGACTTTAATGCCTGAAACCAAGCACCGTGCATATCTTCAAAATCCTTTTCAGATAACGAGTAGATTTCCGGCAGATTTCCTTTGTAGCACAGAATAACATTGCCATTATTGGCAAATACGATATTGTCTTGAATATCTACAATAGGTTGATATGCCGAAAGGTTAATCTTGTTCATAATCGAAGCCAGAGTTTCTTTTGTTACTAATGATTTTTGGGAAAGCGTTTGCCATTTGGAAAAGCTGTGGATTATGTGCTATTCTCGTTAGCGCCACATAAAGGGAAGCGTTGAAAACAAACACACCTATTATTATTCCGAAGCTGAAAGAGAAGATGATGATGAGCAGCGAAGCCAAAATGGAAACCATCATCAAGGCAAATAGGGAAATGGGCAGCCCAAAAATGACCGCCCTTTTCCTGATGTTTTTATAGACCTCGAACCGTTTCATCTTTACACTACGATTCCTATTAAATAAGTGAAGATACCAACTACCGCACCTGCAATCAATACAAACACTAAAACTCGGGTAATCCCCTTTTTTAAATCTGCATTTTCCCCAAAAAAATGTCCTGCGTTGAACAGGAAACCTACAAGGAAGATTACACCGAGTAGTATTGGAAAAATAGTTCGGATAGTGTCGCCAACATCATTAACTGAATCTTCAATGCCACCAATTTGAGCAAAAAGCGAAGTGGATAAGAGCGAAAGAATGGATGCTAAATAGTGTGATTTTTTCATAACGGAAAAGTTTAAATTTTTAGTTCATTTTCGTTATTGGAAATTTACATATATTTGAATATAAATAACTGAAAATCAAATATTTGTGAATAAAATATTATTTGATATTGTTTGAATTCCGTTGCTATTATTTGGTATCAAATCCTATGGAATTTTGAAGGGAAGTTGTTGATAACCTGAAAATTGAAAATGAAAAAAGTGCTCAAAAACGTCAGTTTTGTGATTTTGCTCTTAAAAGTGTGTGTCATTTTTGGACAAGAATTGAATGCTCAAAAACGAATTGTAATTGACGTTGGACACGGCGGAAAAGATTCTGGTGCAGTAGGTATAAATGGCATCCAAGAAAAGGATGTGGTTATGTCCATTGCAAATGAGATTTCGAGGTTAAATAACAATTTGGAAAAACCACTCGATATTTATTTAACGAGGTATAGTGATACGCTCATTTCTTTATCTGACAGAACCAAGCTGGCGAGAGCTCTTAAAGCAGATTTATTTGTCTCTCTACATTGCAATCATTCTGATAATCCGGATGCGAGAGGGATTGAAGTTTATGCTTTGAGAAAACAAGAAAGGTTCTCTAAGGCATCGGTTTTTATAGGCTATCAAATTGAAAGCGCACTTTGTAAAGCAATTGGTTGTGAAAGTCGAGGTATAAAGTTTGCCAACTTTCAAGTGCTGAGGGAAACAGCAGATTATTGTCCTGCGATACTAATAGAATTGGGCTTTTTAAGCAATGTAGATGAAGCTCAGTATTTAATTAGAAAAGAAAATGTGCTCACCATTGCGCTATCAATTTTAAAGAAATTATAAATTAAAAAATGAGGTTATGAAAGAACTGTTTATCGAAATTATTAGAAGCATAAAGCAACTTATTTTTGCTTATTTCAGAGAGATGAAGAATTTAATGCGATAAAATAATTTTGACGATTTAAATATTAATCGTAATATTGCAATGAATTAATATAGTGACGAAATGGGATTGGCCAAAACCGAAATATTTACAGATGAGCAAAACCAAATATCGGTTTTTGCGAAAGCATTTGGACATCCCGCAAGAGTTGCCATATTGCAACATCTTTTTAAAATTGACACTTGTTTCTGTGGCGATTTGGTAAAGGAAATAGGCTTGGCTCAACCCACAATTTCCCAACATTTAAAGGAATTAAAGTATTTAGGACTTATTAAAGGAACAGTTGAGGGTACGAGTGTTTGCTATTGTATAGACATTGAAAACTGGAAAGGGATGAAGGATATTATGACAGCGTTTTTGGGACAGGATTTGTTACCAAAAGATGAATGTTGCTAAAAAAATTTAAACTATTTAATCGTTTTATTGCGATAAACTTATATAATTATGAAACTATCAGAAGTTAAAAGACAACTTACCCAATTGGACAGAATTGCTTTCCAACTACCAAACGGCGATTTAGTACCCAGCCATTTTCACGTTACCGAAGTAGGGAAGATTACAAAACACTTTATCGACTGCGGTGGAACAGTACGCAACGAAGAAGTTGCCAATTTTCAGCTTTGGAATGCAAACGACTATGACCACAGGTTACATCCAGAAAAACTATTGAACATCATTGAGCTTTCAGAGAAAATATTGGGTATAGAAGATTTAGAAATTGAAGTGGAATACCAAGCCGAGACCATCGGTAAATTCGGACTTGATTTTGACGGAAGCAATTTTCTGTTGACGACCAAACAAACGGACTGTTTGGCCAAAGACCAATGTGGTATTCCAACGGAAAAACCAAAAATGAAATTATCTGAAATTCAAACTTCAACTTCTTGCGCACCAGGAAGTGGTTGTTGCTAAACTTTTAAAAAACACTTCACAATGAAAATAATACTATTCAGCGATATTCATTCAAACTTACCTGCATTACAAGCATTTTTTAAAGATTTGGAAAACAGGGAATACGATGCCATCTACTGCCTTGGCGATTTGGTGGGTTATAATGTTTGGCCCAATGAGGTCATCGAGGAAATTAGAAAGCGAAAAATACCGACCATCGCCGGCAATTATGACTTTGGTATTGGCAGGAAAAGCGATGATTGCGGTTGCGCCTATAAAACTGATGAAGAAAAAGCAAATGGGAAGGTTTCAATTTCTTTGACCAACGAATTGGTTAATGATAAAAACAGAGCGTATCTGAGAACACTTCCAGCCCATATTAAATTGGAATTTCAATTGAACGAAGACCAGTTGAATGTGCTACTGGTACACGGTAGTCCACGAAAAATAAATGAATATCTTTTCGAGGATAGGGCAGAGAAAAGTATGACTCGCATAATGGAACAAGCCGATGCTGATGTGATGTGCTTTGGTCATACCCATAAACCTTATCACAGAACTTTCGATTCGGCAGATGAAAGTACGTCACATTTTCGGCACGCTATCAATATCGGGTCAATTGGCAAACCCAAAGACAGCGATAATCGAGGTAGTTACGTCATTTTAGATATCAACGAGAATGCTTCAGTTAAAGATAAGGACAGTATTTCTGTAGAATTCGTAAAGTTTGAGTACGATATCGAGAAAGCGGCAAAGGCGGTCGAAGACAGTATTTTACCCAACAGCTATGCTGATAATTTGAGAAACGGATATTAAAACTTTGCAAAAATGGAAGCATCTGATAATCTATATTTTTCGAAAGAACACACTTGGATAAAAATTGAAAACGATACTGGAACAGTTGGCATTACCACTTTTGCACAAAGTGAACTTGGCGAGATAGTCTATGTTGACTTGCCAAACCTGGGCGATGAGTTTGAACAAGACGAAGTTTTTGGTTCTGTCGAAGCACTAAAAACTGTAAGTGATTTATTTATGCCACTTTCTGGCGAAATTACCTCAGTCAACGAGAATCTACTTGAAAACCCAACACTTGTTAATGAAAAACCTTTTAGCGAAGGTTGGATGGTCAAAATGCAAGTTAGTGACCTGAACGAGCTTTCAAATCTTTTGAGCTACGAGGCTTATCAAAAATCAATCAATAAATAATATGGCTAAGAAAAAATTAGGCTTTCTCGATAGAAACCTTACACTTTGGATTTTTGTTGCAATGGCATTAGGCGTTGGAATTGGGTATTTCATTCCAACATTTCCCAACATCATAAATTCATTCAGTAGCGGAACAACGAATATTCCTATTGCGATAGGCTTAATATTGATGATGTACCCACCTTTGGCAAAGGTCAATTATGCGCTCTTACCTAAAGTTTTCAAAAACACAAAAATCCTTTCCATATCCCTTATTTTGAATTGGGTAATTGGGCCTATTTTGATGTTCGTTTTGGCAATCACGTTTCTACGCGATTATCCCGAATATATGGTTGGACTTATTCTAATAGGCTTGGCACGTTGTATCGCGATGGTCTTGGTGTGGAACGACCTCGCTGAAGGAAGTAGCGAGTATGGTGCTGGTCTGGTCGCTTTGAACAGTATTTTTCAAGTCTTTGCATATAGTTTTTATGCGTGGATTTTCATAACTGTACTTCCGCCTTATTTTGGATTTGAAGGCGCTATTGTGGATATCTCAATTGGCACTATCGCTGAAAGTGTAGCCATCTATTTAGGTATTCCTTTTGTGATGGGAATATTGAGCAGACTAATTTTAGTGAAATTAAAGGGCGAAGATTGGTACACAAATAAATTCATTCCTACCATTTCACCAATGACTTTAATTGCATTGCTCTTTACCATTGTAGTTATGTTCTCACTCAAAGGCGAACTGATTGTGGAAATTCCAATGGACGTAGTGATTATTGCAGTTCCCTTGCTCATTTATTTTACGCTAATGTTTATCATCGGCTTTTTCTTTACCAAAGCAACAGGTGCAGAATACGACAAGACAGCAGCAGTTGCATTTACTGCCGCAGGAAATAATTTTGAGTTAGCGATTGCCGTTGCCATTGCAGTTTTTGGGTTGAACTCAGGACAAGCTTTTGCAGGTGTTATAGGTCCATTGGTTGAAGTTCCTGCATTGATTTTATTGGTTCGTGTTTCCTTTTGGCTGCGGAAAAAATATTATGGTAAAACCCGAACTCTAAATTGATAGAAGCTGAAACATTTAAATATTACCAACCTGTAGTAATTTATCTTTCTTTATTATTTTTATATCCTAATATCTAATAAATTTTTTATGAACGTTCTCTTAGATTTTTGTTTAAAGCAGTTATTGGCAATTATATTTTTAACTTTGCAGTTGTTATTTGAAGAGAGTGAACAAAGAACCAATTTATTTTGATTTTGCATCAACTACACCCGTAAAACAAGAAGTTTACGAGGCAATGTCCCCATACTTCCTTAATCATTATGGAAATGCATCTAGCAGTACACATAAGCAAGGTGTAATAGCTTCTAAGGCGGTTAAAAATGCCAAAAATCAAATTTCCAAGCTTGTAAACTGTAAAGAGAGTGAGGTGTTTTTTACAAGTGGTTCAACTGAATCCATCAAATTGGCCATTAGTCAAGTTTTCTATAACAATTTAGATAAAGGAAACCATATAATCACATCCAACGCAGAACATAAGGCAGTTTTGGATACCTGTAAAGATTTGGAAAAAGTCGGTGCTCAGGTAACTTATCTTGAGGTTGATGAAAATGGAAAAATAGATATAAGCTTACTGGAACATAGTATTAAGGAAGATACAATACTTGTGGCCTTGATGCACGTTAACAATGAAACCGGTGTGATTGCCGATGTCAAGAACATTGGCGCCATCTGTAAGAAGAAGAATGTTCTGTTTTTTACGGATGCAACTCAATCTTACGGAAAACTTCCGTTGAATTTCCAAGAGGAAAACATAGACTTATTATGTTTCAATGCCCATAAAATTTATGGACCTAAAGGCATTGGTGGCTTATTGGTAAAAACAACCGCTACAACAAAATCGGGTACATTGGTTAAACAACGTATTGAATCTATTAATTTAGGAACTCTAAATGTACCAGGAATTGTTGGTTTAGGAAAAGCAAGTGAACTTGCGATGACAAAATTAGAAAGCAATTATAATAGGATTCACCATTTGAATAGTTATTTGCAAGTAGAACTGTATCAATCTAAACGAGCAGCTGTTAACGGATTATCAGCTAGTAGAAGTCCTTACATTCTCAATATACAACTTATAAATCAGGACGCTGAGTCATTTATCTTAAAGAACAAAAATTCAGTTTCGGTGTCGATGGGTTCTGCCTGCAACTCTAGATTAATAGAACAATCTCACGTTCTTAAAAGTATGGGATTGAGTAAGGAAAAAGCAGATAGTAGCATCAGGATAAGTTTTGGAAGTCCCACAACTCAATCACAATTAGATGTTTTGCTCAATGCTATTAAAAGCGGGAATAATTAGTTTCAAAAGATTCTACTATTGAAGCAGCTAATTTCTTGATTCTCGAATTCCCAGTTCTAGGACTCAACCTTACCCAAGAAATAACATCAAAAGTAGGGTTGAGTTTTCCTCGCAATAATATAAGTTCTTTCTGTACAAGGTATTCTACAGCCTCTCTATAGGATTTTTCTACAGAGGTAAATTCTCTTGATTTTGGTAGTGGAAAAGATAAAAGAAGGATGTCATCAACATCATTGACTTCGTAGCCCTTAGCTTCATTAAATCGCTTTCTGAGAGTCCCTGTTCTGTTAAAATGAGCACCTGCTCTTCCAATTGTTCCTGTATAACTATTGGTCATTCCCACGTACACTATTTTGTGTTTTTTCGAAAGCCAAATATAGATATAGGCTTGGTCGGCACCATTGAATGCGCCGAGGATACTAGTTTCAAGCATACTTCTCGTCGCTATAATTTGGCGGTAAGTCATTTTCTAGTTTTCTGCACATATTAGCTAGAAATTCTGATACTATTCTTCTGGACTCTCGCAAAATAACTTTAAGGTCGTCGTACTCATATTTTCCAATATTTTTATAGGCGTATAATTCGGAATCGGCAAACTGAAGCATCATTAAATCAAAGAGAATCTGTAAATCTCTGTTCTCTGCATTATCCTCATAGATTAATCTTGCAAACCGATGAATTTTATTAATCCTTACACAATTACCTAAATCGGTATCATAGTAAGGTTCCCAAAGCAGATTGTCTTCAACAGATGATACCCTGAATATTTTAGTGAGGTTAGCGTTCTTTTCGCCTTTAATGGCCTCTTCCTTTTCGTCTTCTGTATAGTCATCGTCAACAGTATCGTCCACTTCTTCACCCTTATCCTCTTTCATCATTTTAATTATCCACTTGATTTTTGAGGTCATATCATCGGTTATCGCCTTTAATCGTTCTAAGGCTATTTCCTCATCAGGTAGGTCATCACCTGGCAGAATCTCTATCTGTTCAAATTCATCTAATAGCTTATTTGCGATTTCATTAGGTGCTTTATTTATAATGTCACGACTAATCTTTCCGGCATTTTTCCAAGCTGCTTTGCTTTTGCTTTTGGCTTCTTTGGTAAAATCGCTTATGTTCCTAAATGCTTCTTCAGAAAGAGTCAGCGAAGATTTTTTTACATCAATATTAAAGAAATCGTCTGCCTCGTCATTGATGAGTATTCTTCCCCTAAAGGCATAAAAATCTTGGTCGTATGGGATTATGCCTTGTAGGTTTGAAGCCCAGGATATGAGTCTTTTATTTCTGTAAACATAGAAACCGTAGTTACCAGCCTCAATTAAATATCTTTCGCGAACTTCTTTGTCTCTTGATTCGCCTATATTTTTAATTCTATAGATAGGTGGATAGGGAAGTTGGGTAATTTCAATAGTTACATTTATTTCCAGTTCATCGTCAAGAGTAAGTTCTTTTGGTTTCTCAATCCATCGTACCTCAGTTCCATCCCATTCATTTTCGTTCAAATTTCCATTTTCGTTGGCTTCAGAAATAAACAATGGGTCAATTGCATCAATTTTTTTATCACCAATGGTAATATTCACACCGCTTTCAGAAAGGAAATAGAAATAGATTACACCAACTTTTGTCTTAAGTTCTTTAATGGTGTTTCTGACACTCGGATGGTTGTTTAGTCTAATTTCAGAAATGATAATGATGGTACCCTTACCTTCTTTTAGATAGGTTTCAATCAGTTCAGATTCATTCTCTTCAATTTCAGTCTTTTCAGCAAAATATTCTTTTGCTTCCATTACTTTTGGTAGAGAGACTTCATACTTGTTAAATCCCGTTCCATTTGAAGAAATAACTTTAAGAACATCACCTTGCGAAAAAGAAGCGGATTTTAGGCCTAATCCAAATTTCGATAGCGATTTGTCATCATAATGGTCATCTGTTGAACCGAGTTTTAATGCCTCTTCGATTGCACCTTCGTCCATACCATCACCATCATCTATGATGATATATTCCTTGACATTGTTCCTTTTATAGTCGGAAAAGTCTTCGCGTTCTTTTTTGATTAAGAGGTTTATATTATTTGCATTAGCCCTTACAGAGTTATCTATGATATCGCAAATGGCAGCAGAGGTTGTATAGCCAATTCTGCTCAATCCAAATAGAAGCCTACCGGCATCTATGGATAAATCAATTTTATCACTCATAATATTTATATTTTAAATGAAACAACTGGCACAACCAAGGCCTTCTGCTTCAATAATTTCATCTTTCCAGCTGTTAGTGTTCCTTTTACTTAGCTGTCTTTTCATTCTAGTGAAATGTTCTTTCTTGATTGCTTGAACACGTTCGGGTTTGGATAGTTCCTCTAATGTTTCAGTATCCATCCAGTTGTAACCATCCTTTTCATATTCTTTGGCTTTATCGAATAGGGCAGGGTGGTTTTCAAGTAGCCAGACCCATTCTATTTTCTGCTGGTAAAAACAAAAAAAGCAACCAGACCTGCTACGTGAGTAAGTGCCGGTTTCTAATTTACCGTCAATTTTTACTTGGTATGATTTTTTTATGTAGTATGCAGGTATCCCAACACCACTATCATCGAGTATTTTGAAAATATCATCCAATACTAAAACTTCATCATTCTCTATTAAAGGGAAATCGTCTAAAAGCGCTATGGGATAATCAGTATTTTCTTTTAGATAATGAAAAACAACTCGATTGAATAATTTGATATCGCTGTTTAAAAGGAATTCTAATTTTTGTCCTTGCCGAAAGTTTGGTGAAATAGGCTGGTTGACTCTCTTGAGTATATCTTCTTTTAGATGACTTGGACTAAGATTGTCATAAAGCCTTGCTACTTTTGGAATATTATTATTAGCCAAAACTTCTTTAATAACATCTTCACTCCAGATATTTTTTCTAAATGGAAAAATAGATTGAACGTTGGTTTTTTTGGATATGTAACCCTCTCTGTTTTCATCACCTCGTATCCCTACATATGATATTGTGGGCTCATCACCTATGTATTTCTCAAAGGGTTCCAATTTTAGCTTTTTTGTGCACCACCTTGCAGTTGATGAGGGAAGATATCCGCCGTATTCGGCCAAGAAATGGTCAAATGTAGTTTTGTAAGGGGTCTCTTTTTCTGGTTCAACAGCAAAAATTGTTTTAATGTCCTTGCCCAATTTACTGTTTAGGGCTTCCACAAGCTCATAGGTCTCTTTTAACTCTTTCCCTGTGTCGCAAGAATAATATTCTACATCCAAATCTGGATATAGGTTTTTGAGATAAAGCGCTAAGGCAGCACTATCTTTTCCGCCTGAGATACCAAGTACGTGTTTAACTTTCATCGTGCAAATTTTTTAAATATCTAATAATAGCAGCTGCGCTCAATTTTTCATTTTTGGACAACACCCGGGCCAAATCTTTCTGTAGTTTTGAAACGTACTTTTCGTCTGAAGGACTTAAAACAATATTTTGCTTTACCGTTTTACCAGAAACATCCGTGAATTGGAACTGTAACACTTCATTATCTACATCATCCGCTAAAGAATGTAGCTCTAATAGGTTGTCTAAATTTGAAAAAACCTTTCTTGTGTTATCCATTAATAGCGCTTCGTCCTCATCATTCATTTTTTCAACTGACTTGCCAAGAATCACATCGGCAATCGATTTTAACCAAGAATCACGTTCGTCAAGTTTAGACATTATGCGGTTAAGGAAGACCTTTTCCTTTTGAATCAACAAATGCGGTTTCAAAGACTTATAACGCGCTTGAATTTTGCTTTTGTAGGTAGTGAAATTATTACTATTCAAGTTTAAAGTGTCGCAAATATTCTCTTCAAATCTGTTTAACAACCCTTCGTAGGCAATTCGTATTTCATTAATGGAATCGTTTAAGCGCTCAATAAAACCGTTTAGAATTTCAGCATCATTTTCTTCGAGGTTAATGTTTTTGTAGCCTAATCCTTTTGGTATTTCTGATAGTAGTGCATTCTCTGGGTCTTTAGCGGAAGCAATAGCATCCCTTAAACCTTTAGACGATGGGCTTAATCGATTGGTTTTTTTAACGTATTCGGGAAGTGCATTATAAAATGCTATGAAACTACTGAAAATAGAAATTAGTGAACTTTCTGGTTTATTGCTTGACGCATCAACACCAGTAATTTCTTTATATTTATTGAAAAGGTTCAGCCGGACACCTTCAATTTTATATGATTTCAATTCATAATCAGAAGGTTTTTTGTGTACAAGGTCAAGAACCTCGCTTGTTAGGTAAGGTACGTATCCAGAAGCCTTATGAAAAAGGGCGTAGTCTTGATTTTTGATTATGAGAAATATAGGAATCCAAAAGTCTATAAATCCTTTTTTAAGCTTAAATGGTTTTTTTGATAGTGATTCGTATAGTTCTGACAAGTTCTTTTTAATATGTTTTGAATCCTCTAAGAAATTTTCACAATGTAACCAAAGAGGATTAAATGTAGGATCTGTAGGTTCGGTTAGGATATACGCGTTGTTATGAGCTCTGTGAATTCCGGTCTCTTTTAAAAGCCCTAAATAAATAGACTTCTGTGGTGGAAACTTGCGGTCATCATAATTTAAGTTTTCCTTTTCACTATGCTCAAGCAAATCCTTCAATAAATTTTTTCTTGCGGTTAAAACAGGGGTGCTTAAGTATTCCTTGTTGACCATTTCATTCAAATATCGAGGTGTCGAAGGGTACTCTTTTTTTGATATTTGAGAGAGATTCCTGTTTAAGGAAACTTTTGAGTCAATCTTGAGTTTTTTACCATTGTAGAACCAGTCTGCGTTAGATTTTTCATAGATGCCGTGCTCTAAAAGTTTTTGTAATTTTTGTACTTCGTAAGCCTTTTCTTCGGTTAGTATTTTCTTGACCACATTATCTTCTGAGTACTTTCGCAATACAAAGTCCATCTTTTCAATCTCGTATATACGTGATTTTACAAACTCGAAGTTTTTGAGAACTACATATAGTTGTGCTGGTTGTTGCGTATCGTTATTTTTTAAATCTTTTAGCTTTATATCCTTATTAAGGATTATATGCACATAACCGTCAATTTCCCCTTCTGGATTAATATTTTCAATATGATTAGATATGTTTACTTTAAAAAATCTTGGTGTACCTATTTCAAAATAGGCTTCCTTTGCAAAGTGATATTTTTCTTTAAAGTAATGTTTGGTTTTTGAAGCAATATTGATAGCAGTGTCGATATGGAAATTAGCATCTATTAATTCCTGCTCTATATCCACGTCAGTTCCGTCAATGAAGAAAAACTTATTACGATAATTATAGAACTTAATTATTTTTTGACTTATTAATTTTTCAATGTATTGCTCAGAATCAGGAATATTCAATGCATATTTTCCATAATATTCTAAGAAAGTTTTATCGAGTTTACCAAAAGACTTTGCGAATAAATTTACCAGACCTATGGTTTTTATGATTTTTGCCAAGTTCTCATATCCAAAATCATTAATAGCTTCAGCTTTATCCAATGCCTTAACAATTGTGTTCCATTGAGGCTTATGAGGGTTTGAATATCTGTCTTCTAATTCGCTTGTTAAATGAAGCGTTAGATAATCAAACACATCGGCTACACTAAAAAAGGTGTGGTTGTCCTTATCTATTTTATCAAAGAAAACTTGACTGTTTGCCAAGAAAGAGAATAGAGACCTTTCGTTCTGGCCATACTTTTGCAAAGTCTGAGCTAAGATATTTGCCGATAAAATATCGAATGGATAAAGCTTATTGGCTAAATCGTAGTTCAGCGTTTCTGAATTACTTACGAGCTTGCTCTCGTTTATTTTATTGAATAAATCCTCGAACCCAATGTCTTTTGGCCTTTCAATTTCAAGGTCTTCTATTCTGGCTGATGCCAAATAAAGTAACTGTTCAATAGGTTCATCGAACGAGATATCAATTAGTCTTCCTTTTACCTTATCCCATTCATTCTTTTGGTTTTGAGATAAATTATTGGCATAGGAACCAAAATTTTGATGCAGCGTTGTAATTAAAATGATATTTCTATTGGAATCATTTGCCAACTCAGCTAACTGTTGTATAAAGTACAATTCGCTATCCGGATTATGCTTGGCTGCATATTCAAGAAATTTACCAAACTCATCAATCAACACAACTAGTATTTCATCTTTCTTTCTAAGCGATGTAGCTCTTTTGCTTATAGTATCGATAAGATCCGAATTGGATGTGTTTTCCTTAAGCTTAAAAGATTTTTTTAATACGTCTGTTAAAGGCGAAGCTTCACCAATAATTTTTAAAAACGAAAAATTTTCAAATCCTTTAAATTGCCCATTAAGATTAGCAAAGTAGGGCTTCTTGTCGTTAAGATTTTTTTCTAAAGCCCAAAGGAAGCTAGACTTTCCTGTACCATATGAGCCAATTATATTAAATGAGTGATGTCCTTGCTGAAACCCAGTCACTATTCTTTCAAAAACATTTTTTGCATTGGGTGTAACAACGTAATTAATGTCATTTACGACATCACGTTCAATGTTTGTGGATGTTGTAAATTTATGCATCGTAATATTGCTCTAATATGTCCCACTTATTAGGGATATTTTTAATTTGTAATTCTTTTCTTCCCGCATCCTTTTTATAAACAACGTCCTTAAAAGTTTCTGAGATTTCCTGTATCTTGAGTTCCGTGCCTTCAGAAGAACAAGCGAATACATCGCCAATTTTGTTATGTATTTCATCAAAGCTTATAGACGTATGTTTTGGGAATTTATCTAAGATTAAGAAGTAAAATATTTCTTTGGCTATCTCTGGTCTTTCGCTCACTTTTAATTGAAAAACAGAACCTTCCTCGGTATCGGTAACTTTAGTGATTAAATTAAGGTCAATAAAAATGGATGATAAATCATCTTCCATATCCTTTATGTTCTTATCAGCTAAATAATATGTTTTTATAAATACCTTAATGTCGTTTTTTAAAGAGTTTTCAGCTATCGAAGTTTGATGGTTACTCGCTGCCCTAAGTAAATAACGAAGTAATTGTTGAGTGGTAAATTGTGAATTAACCCTACTTTTTCTGAATTCTTTGAAAACTAAAGGAAAAATAGATGCTAAATTGGTATCTAACAATTTATAATGCAACAACCATAAGGTTCCTTCATACTCTAAAAGTGGGTCATATCCTGTATTACTATCAAAGATTTTATTGGCAAAAACAGTTGTTTGGCCTTCCTGATTTTTTATACCGAAAGCCTTCAGCCAGAAATTTATGGACATTACCATATTTTTCCCAACACCTAAAGCTGTTACGGCATCCGGATTTTTGAAAGACTGACCGGTAGAAAGATAATCGTAGCCCTTCTTCAACCAAAAATGGCGACAGTGAAATGTTTCGTGTCCTGTGAATGTTAGTTTATTCATTTATTTTCGATTCGCCGTTTTTATTTTTTAAATAAATCAATTTGTCTTTACATTCAACCAAGATACTCTCTGGGTTTTCTTCTTCTAAAAGGGAAAACACCACTTTATCGGTTAAATATCTTTTTTCCAACTCAGATACGGAAACATCAAAAAATGAAGCAAAATTAGAAAGAAGCCCTCTTTTAGGAAGCCTCTCATTTCTCTCGTATTTACCAAGTGTGGATTGGTCTATGTCTACCGCAGCCGCAACTTTTCTTATAGGTAGATTTTTCAATTCCCTCAGTGTTCTGAGATATTCACCCAATGTTTCCATCGCCGTTGAATTTTATTTTAAAGACAAATATTGTCCTTACAAAAATAGGATTATTTAGGCCATTAACAACTATTGAGATGAGATATAATGACTTTATTTCTGCTCTGTGATTATTGATCAGGAAAACACTTAATTTTAGTCGCCAATTCCCTGCATCATAGTTTCCATTCCACCAAAATTTAAAATAAAGGTTGAGTAGTAATGGTCAAACAGATCCTTGAGATATTGACCCAAATCAACGTGTTCTAAATCATCTTTTCCCTCTACTTTTTGCCTAATCTCATAACCTCTGTTTTTACTGATAGTGTAGAGAAACAGGGTATGAAAATATACCGAGGTGTAATATTTTCGGTTGGCAAGTTCTAATTGCTCTTGGTTGATATTCCTTTCTTTCGATTTGAAGTTCTTCAATACAGTACTGTCCATATTGATAAAAATGCGATTGAGTAAATCACCCTCAGCATCTGGAATCATAACCGTCGAATAATCTACATCAAGGCTTGTAGCTTCTTCTACCGCTTCCCAAGTTACATCTGTATCAGAATTCTCATCTACGTTCTTGTACATAAAAACTAATTTTGGTAATCCCAACAAATCATTATCGCTTTCTTTTTTAGGCGTCTCGTCTTTTGGTTTACTATTGTCGGCAATTTTAACCCAAAACATTTCCTCTATATTACCATTGGGTGATGATAGACTTGCTTTGATTTGAACGCTATCGCCAACTTTCAATTCATCTTTAGGATTAAGAGAGATTCTTATTTTTCCTTTGTTCGGGCTACTTTTTATCACGTTAAAAACTTCATCTATTTCTTTTGGCTCACCAGGTCTATTTCCGCCATTAGAATCGTTTGGTTTTATATTGAGCACACTAACCCTTAAATCCCCAGGTTCTTCAATCCTATCAAAATAATCATTTGCTACATCTGTGGAAAAGCGAATGGACTTTTCACCATTTAGTGGTATCGTGGCGACCTCTTTTTCATTATTATTTTTAGTATCAATTTGAAAAAATGATGGAAACCTTTTAGGTTCAAAAGGTGTGGGTTCTTTTTCAGTAGAAGTACGTTTCTTTTGTCCTTCAGTTTTTCTATCCTTTTTAATGTCGAGCTTAAACGTTTGGTTTAGCAATTTTGCCAACTCTGAATCAAGGGGTAGATTCTTTGTAAAGCTTTTTAGTAAATCACTCGTGTTTGAGGACGTGTCAATATCCACTGCTTGTTTTCGACGCTTTTCTATTTCTGCCAACCTTCCATCTTTCGCGCTTAGTTTTTTAGCTAGATAACTTCTTAGAAATTGGGTTTCGTCACCATCTTTAAGTCTGTCGCGAGAGGCCATAAATAATTCCTTCCGAAAGTTATATTTCATTTCGGTGCAATCCACGTGAATAAGTAAGTGACTCTTTAGAAGGTTGAGCTTCAATGAGCGTGTTATAAACTCAGCAGTATAATGTCCGTGAGTTTGACCATTGAGTGAGAACATAACTGACATTGAATTTTTAAAATACCTGTCCTGTATAATTTTTTTGGTTCTCTTAAGGTCGTAGTCCTTTACCTTAGTTTTAAACACATAGCAAGACACCTTCATCTTTCCGAATACATCATCTGAAAAATTTTCTGAAAAACTCTCGTCCAGATATTCAGATTCTTCAGCTGCCAACCGTCTTTTTAATCCGAACAAATCATTTTCGAGAACTTTATTGTTTGGATAACGTTCTGCGGTGTCGACCGTTAAAATTGGTAGTGCAGGTTGAAATAAAAACTCATTTACACTTTGGTTTAGGTCTTGGGCAAAACCAGAATAGCCTTTAGGAAATTGATACGAATAGAGTTTTAATATGGTGCCAGTTTCAAATTGACGATTGTTGAGGCCAAGGTCTAATTTCGTTATTGTAAAAGATGGGATTTTTTCATCAATGAGCAAGTATTCGTACCAGGTTTCTTTTGCTTGGTCAGATTCTTTTTTAGGATGCTCACGTACCAAGGTAAATCCAAAACCACCATCATTCGTGTAACGCTTTGAAGCAATGAGCTGATATCTTTTCTTTCCACAGAATACAATGGCACCGCTTCCACCCATATTATATTTACCCTGTACGAAGTGAATATCATTTTTATTACCTCGAAGTAGTGATAGAAAGGTGTCCTCAAACTTTTCTGGATGTTGACCTTCACCGTTATCATAAACAATTACCGATGTTGGATGTTGATTCCGCTGGTTCCGTGGTCCCTTCCCGTCAGCAATAATTTGAATATTCTCAGCTTGTTTTTTGCGAAATGAAGGTAAATCCCAATTATTTTCTGGATAAAACCTTTGAATAGCCTCGTCCATAGTTCTTGGTGCAACATCAGATTTTGGGTCAGTTCCTGAAAGAATACATTCTTTAGTTAGTATGGCATCAATGGCGTTGGTTACTTTCTCTATCAAAGCAGCAATGGGGCTTGACTGTTGGTTTTTTACCACACCATAATTACTAAAATTTCCACCCAGTGGTTTCCAGTTTGAGTCATCGAATATTGAAGGGTATGATTTGATAATACTTATTAAATCATTCTCGTCTTTTGCTTGATATAGTTTAAAGAAAAGTTCTTGATGATTAATTTTTTTTGAAGGTTGGTCAAATAGGTCGGTCATATTAAATTAAAAATTTTAAGCTTCTAATATAGCGAAATCGAATGCTCGTAAAAATAGTTTTCAATTATTTCTAAATAGTTTAGTGATTTTTAAGCTTTAAAATTATTGCATAATTCACTTCCTCTTATCACCAGCTTTTGTATCGAAAGCAATCAAGTTAAACAGTTCACGCATCCTGCTACGAACACGATTGCCATAGCGTTCTTCCAGTTCTTCGGCATTTAGGTTTGTGGTTGCGTGGGTTTTTATTTTATGTTTGGTTTGCAGGTAGAGCTCGTATCGAGACAAAAGCACTTCACCCATCACATTCAAGTCCTTTCCATAGAATCTGCCAAAGGGTTCCACGCCCAAATCATCAAAACAATAGAATTTGGTATTTCCATATTCTTCAACAGTTTTAAAGCCTAAGTGGTTAAAACTAAAGGTTACATTCCGGCAAGGAATCATTTCGTAAGGACGTTGCAACGGAACCAAATTGCGCAATAATTTCATCAAGCTGGTTTTGCCACAGCCAATTGGTCCAGAAAGTAGAATCCCTTTGTCGATATCGATACCGTAGGTTTCACAGTTATCTTTGTCTTTGATGAAGTAGGAACAGAGCTTCAGCAAAATGTCTTTGTCTTCATCATAAATCTTAAACTTTTCGCCAAACAAAAGTTTGCCCTTGGCATTCAAGTATATCAATATTTTCGGAAAATCGTATAGGACACTTTTGCCATCAAATTTTCCAAGCGAGTATTCCACGCCACCTTCGGTTATTTTAGAGGGGTTGTCCATAATCTTTGTTTTTAGTGGTTCGCAAGTTGTCCTTGATTTGGGACGCTTGTTTTTTGTTTGATTTGTTTTCCTCGTCGAATACTTCTGTCCTATCCATCCAGTTGATGGCTACAGCCCGCCAATCTCGAATTTCTTTTCCATCGCTTGTTTGCCAATTTCGGGTTTGGTAATGCTCAAAGAATTTTTTTGCTTCATCAGCATCAAAACCTTTTTCTTCAAAAAAAATAAAAACGGCCTGCCAGCCCTTTGGCTGTTTTATATAGTTTTCTTGTTTGATATTGTTTGTTTTAGATACCAATGCTTGTCCACCTATGGGACGGTGTAGGTTCACAACTTGTCCATTTTTGGGATGGTGGTGTCCCTCAAGCGGTACACCTCTGGGATGGTACTGTTCTGCAAGTTGTTCTAATATGGGATTGTACTGTCCCACAACAGGTTCATCACTTGTCCCAATAATGGCCATCTTAATTTTGCTGCCCTTATACGGATTATTGGAAGGGAAATAGGTTAGGTATTGCCAAGAATCTAACTCGACGATACATCTATGATATGTGGATTTTGAGCCTATTTTGGCACAACGCATCAAATCCCTGCGGTTCACATAGAATTCATCCATAAAGCGACAGCTATTCCATTCTTGGAATAGCGCCATATAAAGGCTGATATGCGTTGGATTAAGCCGGTCATCAAAATAGAACTTCTCAAAAGCCGCATTAAGTAGCTTTATATAGTTCATCGCTTAAGAGTTTAGACCGTGGTGCACACGGTTGGCATCCATCACTTTTTGAATTTCCTCTGTATCGTAATAGATAATGCCGCCTACTTTGGTATAAGGCAATGTGCCATTGATACGAAGATTCTGCAATGTGCCAGGACTTACCTGAAGCAAGTCCATAACCTCAGAAGATTTGAGGTATTTTTTGAGTTTCCCGCTGGCTTGTCTGGTCAATAATTGTTTAATGTCATCGAGCAATTCCATTTTGAATTCCCGAAGGTCGTCTGTGGTAATAATACTTGTCGGCATAATAGAACGGTTTTAATGGAAAGGGACTATCGTATCGATTTCAACTAATTTGATAGTCCCTGACCTGATTTGACTTTCGTTCTACAAATTTGGGATGGTTTATTGGATTTTAATCCCAAGTTGTACCCAAGTAGGGTGTTTTTATTTGCTCATTTTCAATGGTTTAAATTGGTTTGATTTAGAGGTGTCACTTAAAATCATCTATGCCAAATGATAATAGATAAAATTAATTTTATTTTTTCCCAAGTCCCACCCAACTTGGGAAAAAATTTAACATTGTTGAAATTGAAAATGTTAACCGTCCGTTTCTTCCATCCGCCTTAAAAGAGTTGCTTTTAGTCTATCGATAAATTTTGTTTGGTCGATTTTACGCTCTCTTATTTCCAGAAAGGTTCTATATACATTGCCGAGCTTAAGCTCAAAAATATCCTCGCAAGCTGAAGCCATTTCTTTAATACCTGCTGTACCACTTTTTATTGCCCCAGAGGCCTGCAATGCATAAATTAATTCAATAAGGTCTGTTTTTGAAGCTGTCCAGCCAAGGCGCTCACCGTTGGCAAGAGTATTTAGCTTACTTTGAAGACCGTAGGATAGGTCCCTTAAATAGCTTAATTCCTGAACGTAATGATTTATTAATAGGTCATAGGCCATAATTTTAGCAATGGCGTTATCGTGGCTTGTAGAAAATTCAGCATCTGTATAAAAATGAGAGGTGTTTGAAACCAGACTGATTTTGTCGTTACCTCTTAAAAAGTAAAACTCATCTAAAACAGTCGATTCTTCCCTGTAATATTTAACAAAGTCAATATTTCGTCGGTTACTGTCTTGAAGCTTCTGAATTTCCTCGTCAATGAATATCTGTTGAGTTTGGATAGTTCCCGCAGGTCTGTTAATCAAAAAATTATACAGTTTTGCGTAGAATTTTAACCTACTGTATACATAAGGTTTGTGTTTTTTGAAAAATTTTATTTCATCATCTTTATCTTTAAAATTATTCTCTCTAATGCACAAACGTAGTTTTTGTAAATATCTTCTTGAGATTGTTATTCCCTTTTCAACGACATTAAAATCTTTTAGGTCCGATTCCTCTATGTCTATTATCTCATTTTTGTAATCTTCTATTACTTTAATTATATGATTTTCCAAATTTAATACGGGTTAATTGTTAATAAAATAAAACCCACATTATAAATCACGGCAATTTTTGGGGCTTAAAAATTAGTTTGTTTTGTCGATAACCAACAAGACTTAAAAATCAATGCTTATGAATGTTCCCTTTAAAAACAAAATAGAACAATAGGAATGCAGTGATTACTACAAGGATTATTGCAAGAATCCCTACCAACTTATCTTTTTTTGTGATATTGGTATTCGATGATTTCCCCTTTTTTTTGTTTCTTTTAAAATTACTTTTTTGATACATTAATTTTAATGGTTTTTACTTCATTTTCTACACTCGTATCGCATTCAATATAGCCCAAAAAGCCATACCGATATCGATAGGGATTGCTTCCCATATCTTACTTTTATGGGTATCCTCTTTTCGGTTAGCCAGAAAGATTACCAAATTTGAAAACCCTATCAAGTTTTCAAAACATTTTAGATTTAGAGAAATTATTCCTGCTCGTTCAAGTCCCAGTTATAATTTTGATATTGCAGGGTAGCACTAGCGTTAATCTTCGTATCAACATAATTATTGATGAAACCAATGACATCTTTTTTACCATTAACGGTATAGTCTTTTTCATACCATTTGAATATCATTGACACCTTTGGATTAGTTGCTGAAATTTCATTAAATTTTTCATTATTAATGAAATCTTTCGTGACACGGTCTAATTGTTCATTTATCTTACCTGCTGTGTAAGCCTCGTTTAATAATGGGGGACACGACATAGATGCGCAGGCAATGGCAAAATGGATTCGAGGCTCGTTCATTTTACGAAGCACACCATTCTCAATAGTCGCCAAGGTTATTTCCCGACCATCAATTGGGACGTAAGGTTTTGTCCAGGGTCCATCGATATCCTTGATACTATTCACGGGATAATTTTCTACAATTAGTTTTACTGTGTAAGCATTATAAGAGTTGATGTAGTAGGCGAGCAATTCCTGCACAGACCAATCGTCGTTTGGCTCTTGTGTGGAAAGAATTTTCAGGTAATCTTCTAAAGTCTCAAAATCTTTCTTGAAACCTTCGTAATCAACAAGACCTTCATTGTTAACGTACTTCCTCAACAAATTATCCCAAATCGTATGATCAACATTCACAGAAGAGTTTGCGGTCGTAGAGACCAATTTGCCTTCAACCCTCTTTGTTGGTTGCCCTTGGCTTGAGATTCCAGCCGCACCTAAAAGTGAGCAGCTCTGAATACTTCCTACAATAAACAGTAGAACAATAGTTTTAATTATAATTTTCATTTTTCTGTTTTTATTATTATCTAAGTTCAAATTCGTATTAAGTTCTTTTATTCCCATTTTAACTTCTGCAACCGTACTGCATTCAATATAGCCAACAACGCCACACCAACATCTGCAAAAACAGCTTCCCACATCGTGGCCAATCCGCCTGCGCCCAAAATAAGTACTACAATTTTTACACCGAAAGCCAAACCAATATTCTGCCATACAATTTTTCGAGTAGAACGACCAATTTTAATTGCTCTCGCAATTTTGCTCGGTTGGTCATTCTGAATGATGACATCCGCTGTCTCAATGGCGACATCGCTTCCTAAACCACCCATCGCGATACCTACGTCGCTTGCTGCCAATACTGGTGCATCATTGATGCCGTCGCCTATGAAGGCTACTTTGGTATCGGGTTTCTTTTTGAGCTCTTCGACTTCGTTGAGCTTATCTTCTGGTAATAACCCGCCTTTTGCCCAATCTATACCCAATTCTTTTGCGACCTGTTGGGTTATGGAATCCTTATCGCCCGAAAGCATAATGATTTTTGAAATCCCAGAATCCCTGATTTGCTTTATGGCTTGGTGTGCATCATCCTTTAGTTCATCCGCAATGGTAACATAGCCCGCAAATTTTCCGTCGATAGCAACCATTACAATTGATTCCATAATGCCATTGGTTGCAGATGGAACTTCGATGCTATTTGAGGCCATCAAAGCCTTATTCCCTACCAAAACAGCCTTACCATTTACCGTTCCCTTTAAGCCCTTTCCTGCAACTTCAGAAACATTTGTAGCCTCTAAATCCGCGCCCTCGGCTTTATATTCTAATATGGCTTTAGCTATTGGATGGGTAGATTGTTCTTCCATTGCCATCAGGTACTGCATAAATTCTGCTTCCGAGAAATCGGAACTGTTTACCACTTCCTTAATCTTGAAAACACCTTTGGTCACGGTTCCCGTTTTGTCCATTACAACGGTAGTTATCTTTGTCATTTCGTCCAAATAGGATGCGCCCTTAAAGAGAATTCCATTTTTTGAAGCTGCTCCCAATCCACCGAAATAACCCAACGGAATAGAGATAACCAATGCACAAGGACAGGAAATAACCAAGAAAATCAAGGCTCTATACAACCAATCGCTAAAGACATAATCGTCCACAAAAAAGTAGGGTATAAAAGTCAATCCAATCGCAAGAAAGACAACGATTGGTGTATAGATTCTTGCGAACTTTCTAATGAACAATTCGGTTTTTGATTTCCGTGCGGTGGCGTTTTGCACCATATCGAGAATACGTGCAATGGAACTATCCTTAAATTCTTTGGTCGTTTCAATTTCAATAACGCCATCCAGATTGATGCTTCCTGCAAATACTTTTTCTCCTTTTGCAATGGTGTCAGGTTTGCTTTCGCCCGTTAATGCTGCGGTATTGAACGAGCCTTTTTCGGACAATAAAATACCATCCAAAGGGATTTTTTCTCCTACACGGACTTGCACTTTTTCGCCAATAGCAACGATTTCGGGATTTACAGAAACATAGTTGTTGTTCCTATAGACCAAGGCTTCATTAGGTCTTACATCCAGTAATGCCTTGATGCTTCTCTTGGCTCTTTTAACGGCGGCACTTTGGAACAATTCGCCTACCGCATAAAACAACATTACTGCCACACCTTCGGGATATTCGCCAATGGCGAATGCACCTATGGTTGCGATGGACATCAATAAAAACTCGGTAAAGAAATCGCCATTTTTAATGCTGTTCCAACCTTCCTTTATCACAGGAAAACCTACTGGAAGATATGCGACTGCATACCAGACAATACGTATCCAATCTTTAAAAAAAGTTACGTCAAAATAATCCATCGCAATACCAATAATCAGCATTACAAAGCTGAAAATTGCTGGTACATAAATTTTAAATTTCCCTATACTTTCCGGACTGCTATGGTTGTGGCCATCATTGCGCTTGTGATTATCGGATGAAGTTTTATTTAAATCTCTTAAATTCAGTTTCTTTTTTTTCATTAATTCCATTATAATTTTATTCAAATTTACAGTTATTCCAATCTCAACACCAATTGGGCAAACTGCACCTCTATGGTATCATCGATACCCTCTATTAAGGAATTCAAACCAGTATTTGAAACCAATAATTGTCCGGTTGCACTTATCAGGCAGGACATACTTACTCCTTGTTCTATATGGGTAATGGTTGCTTTAAATTGTGATTTAAAGGATTTCCCTTGATAAGTAACATCTATCAGCCAATTAAAGTTGATAGGGTCGTGCCGTTTTGATAAAAAATCCTGTGATGGAATTGTGCCAGTAAACCGTAGTATTAAAGGGTTTTCCCGCTGTTGTAAAATGGTATTGATTTTAGGACTATCTGTTGATAAAGTCTTAAGGTCGAGTACACCATTAACCACTTTGGAATCATAATCAAGATATAAGGCCAATTTATGGCTTTCTGCCTTGACGGCTTTATCATCAACCAAAGTCATCATCATAATATGACCTTCTTCAGTTGTATAAATTTTTTGGGCGTTTGCCGTATAATAACAAACCAATAAGGTTATTAAAATACAATGTTTAACATTCATAATATCCATCTTTAATTGTATAATTAAAAAAAGCAGCTTCTACTTTTGCTTTTAATGCTATTAATCATTTTGCTTTAAAAAGCATCATAAAAGCTGCCTGCTATTAATTAAGTTTTCACTTAATTTATTTTAAATAAAAAATCTCACTCTTTCACATAACCAGTTACCGCTACTTATTATCTATATCCTTTTCTCTTTTACCGAAATAATACATCAGCGCCAAACTGGCACCTAATAGCCCAAACAGAATATTCTCGAAAATTTGATTCCCATTGATATTCAAAATTTCAATGGAATTATTTATTAAATAATCCCACCAATTAATTTCATAATTCTGGCTGCTAAACGTGAAAATTGTTATCCCAAAAGGTTGAAGGATAAAAACACCTACTGCAAACCCAATTAAAATGGTAATAAGAATGTTTTTTTTATTCATCGTTTGTCTTTTACAGTTATAAACTTTACAGGCTTTCAATCCAACTTTTGGCCTCTTCCTTTTGGTCTAAATTGAAATACTTAATATCGGCGTTGGTAAAAGGTTTCATAAATTGGGTTATCCAATTCTGCCATTTTTTATCTCCTACCATAGCAATCTTTTCATAGTCCGTGGCGTGGGCTGTGTCCATTTTCAGGTCTTCCCATAAACCAGGCAAGTCCCAACCCGTAAAATTATCCATCTCAAAATACCAACGAACCTTCATTCCCTTATCCAGTATAGCGTGGATAAGTGGATGGATTTTTTCTATGTCTTCTTTTTTCAATTTGCCCGAAGCTTTTGTTGCAACAATATTTTTTTCTTTTAATTCGATTATTTGTAACATTTTATATAATTTTTAATTAATTACCATTAATAAAAGATTCCATCTTATTTTGGGTTTTTCATTCTTTTTATTAGCCAAATTACCAGCCAAATAAATCCAACAATCAGCAAAATTCCGCCAAGCCACATAGCAGCACACATCCAGCAGAAACCATCCGTGTTCATATTATCCATCATAGTTTTATAATTTAAGTGATTAACTGATTTTATAATTTCTCATCATTCCCATCATTCCAGGCGAGAAGGACAAACTCTTCATAATCATTCGGGAACCTTGAGGTTTATTGCTCAAATCAAGCCATACATCCATTCGTTCTGCAACACCTAATATTACATAGGGTTTTGATATGGGGCTGTCCAGCAAGCTTCCATCCTTGCCTATAATAACAAGGGGGCTGCCATCTTCCCACGCCAACTTATAAAAGCGTGAATTGGAACCATTGAGAATACGCAGTCGATAGACGCATCCGCTTTGAAGGGAAAGTTCCCCATCCGGATTTCCATTAATAAGAATACGGTTTCCCAAAAAGCCGTTCATTCTATCCATACGCCCGCGGTTTAGGTAAACCAATTGGTTATTGTCATCGAACTGACGGTCTTGTATGACTATGGGAACATCGTATTCGCCAGATGGTAACTTCAATTGTTGTTCCTCATCGTCCGTAACTATAAAAAGCCCTGCAAGACCGTTATAAACTTGTGGACCAGTACGTCCGTGGGGGTGCGGGTGGAACCAATAAGTACCAGCACGGTTCATTATCTCAAATTCATAGATATAGGTTTCCCCATTTCCTATTACATCTTTAGGATGGCCATCATCTTTTTCGGGCACGTGCATTCCGTGCCAATGCACGATACTTTCCTCGGGCAGTTGATTCTTGAAGCGGATTCTTATTTTCTGCCCTTTCTTTACGCGAATTACAGGGCCCAAATAACTCTCGCCAAATTTTTGCAGTGCGGTTTTATCCCCACTTTTTAAATTTGCATCGAACATCCATACATTAGTCTTGCTCCCTGGGAATAATTGTATTTTAGCCTCTTTTGCCGTTAATTCAATATCGACATCTGCTTGGAAATAGGGGTTTGTTTTATTGTCATTTTTAGAAGCGAAACCATTACAAGAACTTAAAAGTGGCCAAGTAATCATAACAGTAACACCTAAACTGCCAAGCTTGATGAAGTTCCTTCTGTCCATTTGGCTTTCTTCGCCTATAATTTTTGAATTTGTTTTATTTTTTTTCATAATAGTCACAATTTCTTGGTTTTGTTTACGTGTTCAACAGTTGCAATGGAAGTGCAAATAATTATTATCCTTCTAAATCGTAAAACCATTCTTCGGCTTTTGTAATAGCTTCTTGTAAGGCATCTTTTGCTGGCAGGTCCTTTTTTTCGACAAGCTCTTTCGCAATTTCCAATGCCTTTTCACGTACTTTGGGGTTTAAGCCATCGAGGTCGGTTTTAAAGTCTTCGAACATCCAATCCATAGTTTCCTCTTTTAATGGTTAAACAACTCTTTTTCTTTTTCAGGGTCTATCTCATCTTTTGACTTTTTGTCCAAAAAATAGTCCAAGATAATGCCCACTATAATCGCACCGACAAATGCAACATAAACTTCCCAGTCAAATTGAATTACCAGAGAAAGGCTGATGAATATTGCCAAAATAGGCAGTATCGGTACTTTTCCAATAGATAAGGGAACTTTGAAGGGTCTTTCTTTGTCGGGTGCTTTGAAACGCAAAACAATGAGTGCAATATTTACGGCTACAAACACAAGCAGTGCGCCCAAAGAAGACATACCAGCTACAATTTTTATATCGCCCAATAATAGAAAACAAGCGACCGCAGCCATAACTACCAATGTGGTTACCCAAGGTACTTTTTGGGCATTAACTTTGGTCATAAATTTTGGAAGCTCGCCCACGCTTGCCATTCCGAACAATAATCTACTTATGGAAATGATGCCACTAAATGCGGCATTGGCCGTGGCAAAGAGTGCGGCAACAGCTAAGGCAACAGGCAACCAACTGTTGAGATTGGATGCCGCAAGTGACAGTGGCGAATCCACTTTTGCCAATTCTGACGGGTCGGCAATGTTGAGTACCGTAAACGATATGAGCAAATAGATAACGGTTGTAAAAATCATTGTTAATAGAAAGGCACGAGGTATTGTCTTGCCAGGGTTCTTTACCTCGGAACCTAAAGATGCCATATGCTCAAAACCAGTATAAACAAAAAATAAAGTTGCGGTAGCCGCTAAAGTACCGGAAAAGGACTCAACTTTAAAAAATGCTGCTTTTGGCGGGCCAGTTTCGGCAAGTCCGACCGCAATAAGAATGAACAACCCCAAGAGCTGAATGCTAACCATAATGATATTGGCGGTGGATGATTTCTTGATGCCAGTAATGCTTATCAAGGCAAGCAATAATAGGACACCATAGCTTATCAATAATCCTGGTACTTCAAAAAAGGTATTGAAATATCCTGAAAAAGCCAATAGCACAGCGGCAATGGTGGCCGAACTGTGGAATGCAACCGTCCAACCCGTGAGAAAAGACGGAATGTCTATTTTAGGAAACGCCTTCCTTACAAAAATGAATTCCGCACCGGCGTTTGGATAAGTAGAGGACATCTCTGCATACGACATCGCAGAAACACTTGCCGCTATTGCGGCAAAAATAAAACTCAACCAAAGGTCTGTGCCTGCCTGTCCAGCAGCTGCACCGATTACTGTGTATATTCCTGCTCCCACAATAGTACCTACACCATAAAAGGTAAGGCGAAGTGTTCCCAATGATTTTTTTAATTCTGCCATATCAATGTTGTATAATTATTTTTGGATTGTAAATGCTGTTTTGAGTCTTTATATGAAAAAAGTATAATCCGTCGGCAAGCGTACTTGTATCAATTTGAGAAGTATTATCAAAGTAGATATTTCCAACTTGGACTCCAAGCGCGTTATATACATACACTCCTTCAATTTTTTCCGTAGAATCAATATAGATTGTATTTGAAGCCGGATTAGGATAAAGGTTCATCTTTCTTTGTACAGTAGTATTGTTCAATCCTAATGTTGATGAAAATGCACATTCCCCCAAAGTGGCAAATACCAACTTTGCACATTTTTCATAAAATGGGATATTAAACTGTCCAAGGGTATCGTTCGGTGTGTGCCAAAAGGGATTAAAGTCGCCGTCATATTCTTCGTTAATTCCAATAGCACTGAATCCATTGTTCCAAAATGACGCGTGGTCCGTGGCCGAAATACCTGGATTTACTAAATGTAAACTTAAGCCAATATCATAATCAATATTTGCGACCATTGCCTTATCCGAGAGTGCAAGAGAGGAAGCAACTGGCCTTACGTGGATGTCGGCAACATTATCGTTGTTACCGTCCCATCCAAGCATATCCATATTGATATATCCAAGAATGTTTTCGTTTGAAGCCGCCGCAGAAGATGCATAAGCACCACTACCTATGAGCCCTTGTTCTTCTTCATCCCATAATGCAAAAATAATGGTATATGGGAAATCGTATTGAGAAAAGACCCTTGCCGCTTCCAATACCGCTGCTGTACCACTGGCATTATCATCAGCTCCTGGCACACCCGCAACATTGTCATAATGAGCACCGATAATAAATTTTTCATCGGGATAAACAGTTCCTTCTTTTATTCCGAAGAGATTTTTTCCAGTTGAACTGAACTGTAGGGAATCCATTTGAAGCCCATAGGCTTGGAACTTTTCTTTAATGAACTGAAAAGCTTTTTCATTACCAGGATGGTCCTTATGTCGTGAAATAATTATGTCTGGGTTGCCCCCAATAATGACAGGTTCTTCTCCAGTGAGTTGCGCTACGAAAAATGTCATTGAATCTATTTTTACATCATTCAAGATATTTTGAACATTTTGATTTTGAGCCAATGAAATACCATAAAAGAGAAGCAGTAGCGATAAAGCTGTAAATTTTTTTACATTTGTTTTCATATGTTTTTAGTTATATTTATAGACAATAATTTCTTCACGTTTTCAAAACCTTATATTTTGAATTAATGTCTTCATTCAATACATTGAGCCTATTTTGGTAATCTTTGAATAATTTGTCCTCACTCCAATGTGCCGTCCAAGCTGCTAATCCCAACACTACTACCCAAAGCCAACTATTCTTGTTTATTCATTACTTTTCTATTTCAAGGCTTTCCTAAAGCTATTTCGACAGTTTTAATATTCTTATGGCACCGCGCATCACAAATGTGAAAACGATGCCCCCAATTACCAAATCGGGCCATTTACTATTCAGAAAATAGACGAGTATCCCTGCCAGTATAACCCCACCATTTACAATGATATCATTGGATGTAAAAATGGCACTCGCCTGCATATGGGCCTCTTTGCTCTTGGTTTTGTTGATAAGCCAGAGCGAAATCAGATTACCTACCAATGCGAAAATTGAAACGATTATCATCCATTGGAACAAGGGTGTTTCGGTATTGCTGAAAAACCTTCGTAAGACCTCTGCAAACCCAAGCGTTGCCAATGCCATCTGAAAGTAGCCGCTGAATTTCGCCACTTTCTTTTTTCTGGAAATAGCGCCGCCAACTGCAAATAGACTAAGTGCATACACGATGGAATCTGCCAGCATATCAAGTGAATCTGCAATAAGTCCCATTGAGCCAGATATCCAACCTGTGGTCATTTCGATAACGAAAAAACCGAAGTTGATACCCAAGACCCACCAGAGAATCTTTTTTTGTTTGGATTGGTCTTCTATTACAGGTGGTTCGGCTTCTATGGTTCCCTCTAAGGAATCCCCAAGTTTTAAGCTGGCTATAGACGACTGTATCGCATTGATACCGTCCACGTGATATACTTCCAATTTTCTTTTGGGAATATCAAAATCCAAATGTTTGACTTGAGCATAAGCCTCCAACTTCATCCGAATCATCTGCTCTTCCGAAGGGCAGTCCATTTTACTGATTTTAAAAGTGGTCTTATTCATTTATATACTACTGAATTAATTTTCCTTTAGTGCTTCATTTGTTTATGCGATTCTATATATCTTTCCAAGATTGACTTCAAGCTATCCAAATATTCCACAAACGAGCTGACGGAAATCTTTGGTGTTTCGCAATCAGGGATTGTAATAGGGTTTTCATCGAGATATTGGTATAGTTCGGGGTAGTCCTGCTCAATCCTCAATGTCAATTCATTAATTTCCTTGGTCAATTGCTGAAGTTTCTTCATCCTTATTATTTTTTTCTACAACTTTCACATATTCCTTTTAACACCAAGTTCACATCGCTCACTTGATAATCGTCTGGTAAGCCTTCTTCCGATATTTTATTCGGCAAACAGCTTGTTTTTCCACACTTGGTACAATAAAAGTGCATATGTAAATCTGTACCGTATTTACCTTTGGCATTTTCATCGGAAATCGCAAATTTTGCCACTCCGGTCCCATCATTAATCTGATGAATCAACCCTTTATCCTCAAAAGTCTTGAGATTGCGATAAAAGGTGGTTCTGTTTGCCGTTTTGTTTTTTTCACTTTTGGCGATAAAGACTTTTTGCATTTCCTTTAAGGTTACGGCATAGGTCTTCCTCCTGAGGTATTTGTAAATTTTCAACCTCATTTCAGTAGGGCGTATCCCTTTGGTAAATAATATTTTTTCCGTGTTTGTCATTTAATATTCTTTCAAAAAACTGGATTCTTCTAAGTCCCAATTTTTCTAATCTTTTTTATAAGCCAAAAGGCGCAGCGCATTGGCCACTACTACCAAGGTAGACCCCTCGTGAAATGCCACGGCTATTCCTATGTTTGCCCAGCTCAAAATGGTGGCTGGTATTAGCAGTGCCACAACACCAAGGCTTACCCAAAGGTTCTGCTTGATAATAGCTTTTGCTTTTCTACTCAAGCCAATCGCAAAAGGCAGGGTTTCCAACTTGTCGGCCATTAGGGCAACATCCGCCGTTTCCAAAGCCACATCGCTTCCAGCCGCTCCCATTGCTATGCCCACGGTACTGTTCGCCATTGCGGGTGCATCGTTTACACCATCGCCTACCATTGCCACCTTGGATTCCTTTTCCTTTAGCTCTTTTATGGCATCCACTTTTTCCTCTGGTAACAAGCTCCCCCAAGCATCGGTCAATCCTATTTCTTTCGCCACGGCATCGGCAACCTTTTGGTTGTCGCCAGTAAGCATTATCATACGTTTGATACCGATTTCCTTTAATTTTTTGAGGGTTTCCTTGGCAGCTTCGCGAGGGGTATCCATTAGGGCAATAACACCTATATATTCTTGGTTTTTCCGAATAAGCATCGTAGTATTTCCCCCACCTTCGAGGTCACGGACTTTCGTTATTATCACTTCGGAAGGGGTGCTCTCATCAAGCCCTTCGTACAGGTCGAGGTTACCGACATAGATTTTGTCATTGCCCAATGACGCTTTTATACCTTTGCCAAGCACGGCTTCCAAATCGGTCGCATCAGGTAGTTCCTCGCCTTTCAAACGTTCCTTGCCATCTCGAACCACTGCTTTTGCCAGAGGATGGTCACTTAGATTCTCTACGGCTACAGCTATTTTTAAAAGTTCGTTTTCAGAAATATCGCCAAGCGGGACCACTTCGGTAAGCTTGGGTTTTCCTTCGGTCAGTGTACCCGTCTTGTCAAAGGCGAGGGCGGTAATAACCCCCAAGTCTTCCAAAGGGCGACCCCCTTTGATAAGTACCCCGCCACGGGCCGCTCGTGCAACACCGCTCAATACCGCACTCGGGGTCGAAATCGCAAGGGCACAGGGACTGGCAGCTACCAATACGGCCATAGCCCTATAAAAGCTGGCACTAAACGGTTCATCGACGACCAAAAAAGCAAAGAGCAACAGCACTACCAATACCAGTACGGAAGGAACAAAATATCTTTCAAATTTATCGGTAAGCAACTGGGTGGGCGATTTTTGGGTCTGGGCCTCGTTCACCAATTTTACCAATCGGGACAGTGTAGAATCCTTTGCCTCTTTAATTACCTTAATTTCAAGTGTATTGTTGCCGTTAATAGTTCCTGCGAAAACTCGGTTTTCTTCCTTTATATCATCATCCTCTGAATAGTCCTTGGCGGAATCTTCCACAGGAACTTTATCTACTGGGACACTTTCCCCGGTAATGGGGGCTTGGTTGACACTACTATTACCATCAACAACAACGCCATCGGCAGATATTTTACTGTTTGGCTTAACTACAATAATATCGCCTTTACTCAACTTTTCAATACCAACTTCTTTGGTCTTCCCATCTTTTTTTAGCAAGGCCGTTTTCGGTGCTAAATCTGCCAGTGCCGCAATAGATTTTCGGGCTTTCTCCATCGCATAATGTTCAAGGGCGTGCCCCAGACTAAAAAGGAACAGTAACAAGGCACCTTCCGCCCAAGCGCCCAAAGCAGCGGCACCGATGGCGGCGACCAACATTAAAAAGTCGATTTCAAAACCACCTTTGGCCACTGTCTGTATGGCCTCTTTCGCGGTAAAATAACCTCCAAAAAAGTAGGCGCCTATGTAGAGGGACAAGCTGACCCAATCCGGTATCGAGTCCACGTAGGACAATCCGAAACCTATTCCGAGAAGGGCACCGCAAATGATGGCAAAAATAAGTTCGGTGTTCTTTCCGAAAATACCGCCGTGGGCGTGTGCCTCGCCTTCATCCTCGTTGTGGTCGTGTTCTTCGCCGTCTTTGTGAACGTGGTCTTCGCTCTCGCCGACGTGTTGCTTTTCTTCCTTGTCCTGAGTATGTTCGGATTTTTCTTCACCGTTGGAAACTTCCATCTTTTGTAAATACGTTTCTGTATCAACGGAAGGTTCAATAATGGTAAGCCCTTGTTTTTCTATTTTCTTTTTAATAGCCCCAAATCCTGTAATGCCCTTGTCAAATTCCACACGTATCATTCCAGAAGCGGATGCAGAAACTTCGAGAACCCCATCAACCTCCTTGACTGCTTTCTCGATGGTTCGGGCGTGACGGGTGTGGCGTATCCCTTCCACTTCTACCAACTTATGTCCAAATTTATCTGTGATCTGGGCTCCCGTGGTTTCTGCCAAGGACTGTACTCTATCAAGTGAAATGATATCGGGGTCGTAATGAAAACAGAGTTGCGGTACACTGTCCGGTTTTTCATCGGATATGTGCACACTGTCAATACCTTCACGTCCACTTAATTTGTCGATGAGCCTGTTGATGCAGGCATCTTTTTCGTCCGGTACCTGTGGAAGGATTACGGGAATTTTGATTTTTAGTTTTTTCATATCCTTAGTTGTTTTTTATCCAGTTTTTTGCTTGTTCCTTATCCTGAAGGTCAAAATATTTGACTTCTGAACCGGTAAAGAAATCGGTAGCCTTGGCTGCCCATTTCTGCCACTTTTTTTCGCCTACAAATGCCATTTTACCATAATCTGATAGGTGTGCAGCATCTACCTTTAAATCTGCCCAAAACCCTTGTAGGTCGTAGCCGTGAAAATCTTCCAGTTCAAAATAAAAATCCACTTTATGGCCTTTTTCGATGATATTGTGAATGAGCGGATGAATTTTTTCAACATCCTTCTTTGTGACTCTACCGTTGATTTTGGCAGCGATTAAGTTTTCCTTTTCTATGTTTATAATCTGTATCATTTTTTAATTTTTATTGGATTTATATTAGTTTAAGTGAATTTTCATATAATCCAATGCTTCGGGCATATCCAACTCCCGGGTACCGTTCCCGGTTCTGATAAAGAAATGAGAACGGTCGCCCAGGTTCAAATACACGGGTTTTTGCGATTTGTAGACCCTTACATAACAGATATCCTTTTCTTTAAATTCATAAAAGGCCACCTTTGCCAAAGGGCAAAAATGGGTGCCTAACTTGACAGACACCAACTGCATTACATACTGTTCAAACCCGTCCTTGTCTGGTTTCTTTAAAGTACCATAATCTTGTTCGAGCCCCAGAATACGGCCTTCATCATCTACCCCAATAATCAAGTGGCCTCCTTCGGTATTCATATATCCTGCAATGGTCTTCGCCACCACCATTTCCAAAGCTTTGTTAACCTTACCTTGTCGAAGGTCCCACCGCAAGGTGCTTTTGAATTCTACCTCGTGGTTTTCACCTTTGTCCAATAATTCCCTTATCAAGGTTATTCCGACTTTCTCCCTATTTAGTTGAAATATTGTTTTTCTTGTATAGAACATCAGGGCGAGACTGCTTCCCATAATACCAAACAGGATATTTTTTAGGATTTGGTCCACATCGCCAAACCCGAGAGCTTGCCCAACTGCATTTTTGAACAAATACCACCAATTGCCCGTATCACCGCTCTGGTCATACTGGAATAGGGAAATGCCCAATGGCTGTATAATGATTATGCCCACCGCAAACCCTAAAACAATAGCAATAAGAAGTCCTTGCCTGTTCAGCCCTCCTCTTTTTTGATTATGTATGCCATTAGGCGGTTTCATTTTCAGCTATTTATAGGTTTAGAAATCAGATTGTCCAATTCTAAATATTTTTCTTTCATAAGACTCAAAGCAAAAGCTCCGGCAGAAGCACTAAAAACAGAAAAGTCAAGCGCTCCTTTTACTCCAGTTGAAAAAGTCATTGAAACAGCAAATAGTAACAGTAGAAACCCGCTTAATTTTGCAAACAGTTCCGTTTTAAACCCTATTATCAAGAAAATCGCAAAAACAATTTCGGCTATGGTTACCAAAAGTCCGATTGTTGGTATTAATGAATTCGGAATCCAAGGATTGATCATTTGGGTATAACTCAAGAAACTGTCCCAATTTCCCCAAACAGAAACTTCTTTGCTCCAAATTCCAAATCTATCGGCGACCGCCGATAAAAAACCGATTGAAATTGCTAATCGCAAAAAGACTTTAATAAACTTGGTATTCATATTTTTTATTTCTAATTTTCTTAGCGTTTGGTTAAATGCAACGCAATTTTTTTTCTCGTAACAATTTTTACATTTTTTAAAATCCTCCTCACTTATTTTACCCCTTGCAAAACGTCCTTCAGGATTTCCATTGAGCACTATTACATTTGGGGATTTGGGCTGAGGATTATCCACTGCTTCCAGTGTAAATTGCATTCCCCAGATTTTAATAGTAAATAATAGTTCTTTCGTTTTAATTAATTTCTTTCTCTATCCATTCTTTGGCCAATTTTTTTTCATCTGGACCAAAGAATTTAATATGTGCCCTTGTAAATGGTATCAAAACTTCCGTAAATTGTTCTTGCCATTCTAAGTTTCCTACCAACGCGACTCGTTTTAATCTTTCCTCCTTTGGAAGTTTGAGTTCAATACCTTTCCAATATGCACTTGAGGACCAACCCTCAAAATTTTCCATCTCGATATACCAGTACACTTTATTATGTTCTTGTATATGGTCTTTTAATTGTGTTTTCATATTTTCATAATCTGTAGCATCTAATCTATTTTGAGCTACCATATATACCTTACATTCATTTTTATAAATCGTCATCATTGTTCCAATTTTTTAAATCAAAATATTTAATCCAAGTCATCGCTGCACTTCTCACAGACTCCCTTTGCCACAAGGTTGATATCTTCTGCCACATAGCCTTCGGGCAGGTTTATTGTCGGAATTTTATGCTCGGTCAGGCACACCGTTTCACCGCAACTATTGCAATGAAAGTGTAAGTGAAGGTCGTTGCCGACCTCACATTCACAATTTTCCTCACACAGGGCATATTTAACAATGCCGGTGCCATCCTCAATTTGGTGCACAATTCCTTTTTCCTCAAATGTTTTCATAGTACGGAAAAGTGTGCTCCTTTCTGAGCGTTCAAAATCCTTTTCGAGCTCGCCCAGGCTAATGGCCACGTTTAATTGCGCCAACCGTTTATAGGTCATCAAGCGCATTGCCGTAGGGCGGATGCCTTTGCTTTCTAAAAATTTTTCAACTTCTTGCATATTTATGTGATATTGTAGTTGATGTTTTTTGCTTTGTTAAATGCTTCCCAACCTTCTTTTGCAGCGTATGGAACGATGAGCAAGGCCGCTACAGGATCTGCCCACCACCACTCCAGCCAGTTGACCAATAGCAATCCTGTCAATACGACCACTGTCTGGTAAAGACAAATAAAGGTGTCTTTTGCATCAGCCAGTAGAGCTGGACTTTCCAGTTTTTTGCCATACTTTCTTTTAAAATATATCAAGATAGGATTGATAACGAGCGAGACCAATAATATGACCAGTCCCAAAGTGCTCCAGCTTGCGGTTTCTTTATTGATGAGCTTGGTAATGGAATCATAGGAAATGAAAATACAGATGAGCGTAAATGAAACTGCAATCACGTTCAAGGTAATTTTTTGTCTTCGTTTTACCTTTTCTTCATCGATGCCTTTGAGCTCGCCGTGCAGTCGCCATCCAAGTGTTGCAGCACTTATCACTTCTATCGTGCTATCCAGTGCCCAACCTACGAGTGCGGAACTATTTGCTGTTATTCCAGCAATAAGCGAGACGACCACCTCTATAACGTCATAAATGACGTTCCAAATTTGAAGTGTTCTGGCCTGTTTTAAATTGGTTTTTCTTGTTGTTTCCATATTTTTATGGCTCTATTATTTTGTATCTTTTTGCTATCTATTTAAGCCTAATTATTTTTCTTCAACGCATTAATTACGAAACAATTAAATTTTGAATTGTTTTAAGGATTCCTCTGTTTTTATCTGAAAAGCATCTTCAATCTCAGACAAATAAATGATGCCATCACCAGGATCTAGGGTTTTGCCATTTTTGAGAATGATGTCTATTGCAGATTGTGCTTCCTCGTTCTGGCAAACGAGTTCCAATTTTACCACAGGGCTGTTTGTTACGTGAAAATCGAGTGAAGGTTTAGCTCCTTTTGCCTTGAAAGCTCCAGTTCCTTCTGCTTGTGACAGGGTCATACTTTTAAATCCGTTATCAGTCAGAGCTTCTATAATTCTTTGTATCCTGTTCGGTTTTACAAATGCTTTTATTTCTTTCATAATTATTTATTTTTATCGATTTTGAACCGAGCCTGTTCTTTAATTTTAACTAACTAATTAAGACGATAAACAAACCCGGAATCAAAACCTTTGATTATTATTGAATTAATGTCCGTGTTCCAGTTCGCCCTTGACCATTTCCGAAGAAAGGGTGTAGGCTCCAACTGTGACAACCATAATATTTTTTGCCATTTCTGAAGGAATATTGATTTCCACAAAGCCAAGGTCATTGACACCTGTACTTACGGGGATTCTTCTAAATTTCACCGTGTTTTCTTCGGTTTTCTCATCCTCATCCACAATGAAAATATAGGATTGTTCGCCTTCCTTGACAATGGCTTCCTCTGGAACGGCATATCCTGATTTTTGTCCTTCCGCAATCCTGCCTTCAACATACATACCGGGAAGTAATTCGCCATTTTTATTATCTATATCAGCGTGCACGTGCAAGGCCTTAGGGTCTTCCTCAAAAGTTTTGCCGATGGAATGTACTTCTGCGGTCAACAATTCATCGGGTTTAGAAGCTACCGTAAAGATTATTTTCTGTCCTTCCTTTACCTTTGGAATATCCTTTTCGTACACTTTTAAGTCTAAATGAATTTTAGAATTATCGCTCACGGCGAACATCTTGGACTGTGGTGCCACATAGTCCCCAAGACTTACCATTACCTCGTCTACATAGCCCGATATTGGCGTAGTTATAGGTATTGCAGAGTAGATTTCTCCTTGCTCTACCTTGGATGCGTTAATTCCCAATAAACGTAGTTTTGACCTTAAACCGTTTACACTTGAGGTCGTGGAACGAAATTTTGATTGTGCCATCTGGAATTCCTTGCCTGAGGAAACACCTTTGTCGAACAATATTTTTTTTCGCTCAAAATCCTGCTTTAGGAATACGAGTTCGTCGTTTTTTTCCTGATATTCCTGCTGCATACTTATAATATCCGGATGTTCAAGATATGCAAGCACTTCACCCTTGCGCACTTTATCTCCTTCTATAACCTTGATGGACCTAACATTACCACCCATAAATGGACTAATATTGGCCTTGTCTTGAGGGAAAAGTTCGAGTCTTCCTGTAACCTTGATATTGTTACCGAGATTACGTTTTTCCAACAATTTGGTCTCAAGACCAACGGTTTCGATTTGGTCGTTGGTAAGCATTACCACACCTTCCTCGCCTTCTTCTTCATTATGACCGTCTTCTTCTTCATTATGTTCACCGTGTGCATCTCCTTCACCTTCCATTTTTTCGGTAGTTGTGTTTTCTTCGTTATGTCCCAATTCTGAATCGGGCTTGTCGTTGCAACCAACCATAAAGAAGGTCATTAATGCTACACTTACTATTGCTATATTTTTCATTTCTTATTCTTTTTTAGATTATAGGTTACCCAGTTGGTATTGCAACTCAATGAACTGCTGGTTATATTGATTTATAAACTGTATATGATTTTGTTTTATCCTGATGGCGCTGTTGAGTATCGTGATATAGTTCACATAATCAATTTCACCTTCCTTAGAAGCCAGTTCAGCCGTAGTAATTTGTTCCTCGGCCAAAAGCAATGCACCTTCCTGATAATAGTTAAGTGTTTTTTGGGTCTTTTCCAGCGATTTTATGAGCTGTGACACTCTACTTTCGGTCATTGCCTTTTGTTCGAGATATTGATTCTCGGCGACCAATGCATCTGCTTTAGCGGCCTTTACCCTTGATTTCTGCGGAAAGAACCAAAGCGGTATGCTAATACCAGCCTGATAGGTGTTGAAACCCGACACATCATCCACAATCTGCCTGCCGTAGGTCAAGTTGAACTTGGGTAGGAACTGTGCTTTTTCTACACCGATATTGGCTTTGCTTACTTCCGCATTTTGCATAGCATATTGAAGCAAAGGATTATTGGCTGCGGAAGCCGAATCCAAATTGGCCAAAAAATCCATCGGTTCATAGAGCTGACCAACCGTTTCTATTTCTTGGTCAATGCCCAAATACTGCTTCAATGCCCTTTTTGCAATTTCAATGTCATCATAGGCTTGCTGTCGTAAAACCTGAATCTGCTGATATTCGGAAGAGGCAGCAATAAATTCCAATTTGCCCGTTTCTCCTGTATCGTAACGCAATTCTGCAGCGGTCCTAAAGTTAGCATAAACACTGTCCAACTGTTCCGCAAAACGCAATTGCGCCTTGTTGTAATTGATGCGGTCATAAGCCTGCATCACATTGCGAATCAATTGCTGCTCGTTGACCGCGTAGAACGTTTCGCCCAGTTTTACACGTTCCTTATAGAACTTGGATTTTGAAAAACCTGAAAGTAAATCAATATTTCCTTGCTGTACACCTATGGTAGTTTGTACACCGGGAAGGTCATTGCCAAACTCTTCCTTTCCTGTAAATACCTGTGTATTTCCCAAATCGAAGCTGGTACCCTTCATCGCCTGTTCACGTTCAATAAAGGCTTGGCTCTCTTTAAGGGAAGGATAATTTTCCTTGGCCAGAGCGATGGCTTCTTGCAAAGTGAGCACTTGGCTCATCTGGCCGTCCTGCGCACTTGCGGAATTTGGGGTTAAGAAACCTCCTAAACTCAATAATACCACAACCACGGTTGCACTTTTCTTTACATAACTTGCGTCACCACCATTGTTTTTCTTTTCTTTTCGTGATTCCAGCCAATAATACAGGACAGGAACAATGACCAGTGTCAAGAAGGTAGCCGTTATAAGTCCACCGATTACTACTGTCGCCAAAGGACGTTGTACTTCCGCACCACCAGAGGTAGAAACCGCCATTGGTATAAAGCCCATAATGGCTGCGGTAGCCGTCAGTAAAATTGGGCGTAAACGCTCGTGTGTTGCCTCGTATATTCGTTTTTTTAAGTCTGTCATTCCACTTTCTTTTAGTTCATTGAATTTGTTTATCAGTACCAAACCGTTTAAAACCGCAACTCCAAAGAGCACGATAAAACCGACTCCCGCAGAAATACTAAAAGGCATTCCCCTTATCCAAAGGGCAAACACGCCACCAATGGCTGCCAAAGGCACTGCCATATAAATCATTAAGGACTGCGAGAACGAACTCAAGGCAAAGTAGAGCAATATGAATATTAGGAAAAGTGCAATAGGCACTACAATCATCAATCGGTCTGAAGCACGTTGAAGATTTTCAAACGAACCTCCGTAGGTTACAAAATAACCAGGTGGCAGTTTCACGTCCGTTTCCAATTTTTGCTGAATTTCCTCGACCATCGATTTTACATCGCGCCCACGAACATTGACCCCCACCGAAATACGACGAGAGGTATTGTCCCTTGAAATCTGCATTGGTCCGGGCTTATAGCTGATATCTGCAACCTCCTTTAAAGGCACTTGCGCTCCGTTTGGTAAATCGATATAAAGATTTTTAAGGCTGTTGATGTCTTGTCTAAATTCCTTTGCCAAACGAATGACCACATCGAACCGTTTTTCGCCCTCAAAAATGACACTTGCCTGTTCTCCAGCAAATGACGCACTCACATAATCGTTCAGCTTGTCAACGGTTACACCGTATTGTGCCATTTTTGCGCGGTTATACACCACTGTCATTTGTGGCAAACCACTTGTAGCCTCCACATTAAGGTCAGCAGCTCCAGGAACCGTTCTGATGACTGCTGCGATTTCCTGTACCTTGTCTGCCAACACGCCCAAATCTTCTCCGTACAGTTTGATTGCTACGTCCTCACGGACACCTGTAAGCAATTCATTAAAACGAAGTTCCACGGGTTGGGTAAACACGAAATTTACGCCGGGAACTACTGAAATTTTTTCTTGGATTTTTTCTATGAGTTCTTCCTTACTATCTGCAGAAGTCCATTTGCTCTTATCTTTTTCAAGAATAATGTAACTATCGGCAATGTCCATTGGCATTGGGTCTGTTGGTATTTCAGCAACACCAATCCTTGAAACTACCGTTTTTACTTCCGGAAATTCATTGATTAAATTTTGAAGTTTTTTTGAAGCCTCAATGGATTCGGTAAGACTGCTCCCCGGTTTTATCAAAGCCTGAAACGCAATATCGCCCTCATCAAATTTAGGTATGAATTCGCCACCCATATTGCTGAAAATAAACCCTGCAATTAGTAATAGAGCAACTGCGCCAATCACGACACCAGCTCGAAAGCGCAGTGCGAAATTGAGCAAAGGAAGGTAAGCTCGATTTAGGCCCGCCATTATTTTATCACTGAACCTATCTATCTTGTTTTCAAATTTTGCAAACCAACTATTCTGATTTTTAGTAGGTTTAAGGAACATTGCAGAAATCATTGGGACGTAAGTAAGACAAAGGATAATTGCTCCTAAAACGGCAAATCCAAAAGTAAATGCCATTGGACGGAACATTTTTCCTTCTACACCCGTCAAAAATAGAATTGGTGTAAATACAATAAGGATAATAAGTTGTCCGAAAAACGCCGAATTCATCATCGTACTGGCAGATTCATAAGCAATTTCGTCCATTTCAGCCTGCTCAATGACCTTTGTTGATTTTTTCATCCGTTGATGAATGTGAAACACCATTCCTTCTACAATGATTACTGCACCATCTACGATGATTCCAAAGTCGATTGCACCCAATGACATTAAGTTTGCCCATACACCGAATTGTTTCATCAAAATAAATGCGAAGAGCAATGATAAAGGAATAACCGAAGCTGTAATTAATCCGCCACGGAAACTTCCCAAAAGCAAGACCAAAACAAAAATCACAATGAGGGAACCTTCTATGAGGTTTTTTTCAACGGTGCTTGTGGTTCTTCCTATCAATTCACTTCGGCTTAAAAATGTATCTATGTAAACGCCTTCGGGTAGGGATTTTTGTATTTCTACAATGCGCTTCTCCACATTTTCGACTACGTTGCCTGGGCTTTCGCCTTTCAGCATTAAAATTTGTCCACCAACAGTTTCGTGTCCATCTTGGGTAAACGCACCATAACGCACCTGATTACCAAAGCCTACTTTTTCGGCGACATCCCGGATTAAAACAGGACTTCCATTTTGAGTCGTCACAACTGTGTTTTCCAAATCCTCGATACTTCGTGCCAAACCTTCTCCACGAATGAAATTTGCTTGGTGGTTTTTTTCAATATAAGCACCACCTGTATTGGCATTGTTTGCTTTAAGGGCTTCAAAGACCTGATTCATTGTAATACCGAAACTTTTCAGCTTATTAGGGTTTATGGCAACTTCATACTGCTTTACATAACCACCAAAAGCATTTACCTCGACGACTCCAGGTACTAATGCCATTTGACGTTTTACAATCCAATCCTGAATGGTACGAAGCTCCATAGCATCGTATTTATCTTCGTAGCCCTCTTTTAATTTTAAGGTGTATTGGTAGATTTCGCCAAGCCCTGTAGTTATTGGTGCCATAAATGGCGTGCCGAAGCCTTCGGGGATTTCTCCAGCAACTTCGGTTAATTTCTCTTGTACCAATTGCCGGGGAAGATAAGTGCCTGCCTCATCCTTAAAGACAATTGTAACTACGGACAACCCAAAACGGGATACTGAACGCAGTTCGATAACGTCAGGAAGATTGGCCATTGCCAATTCTACGGGATAGGTAACAAATTGCTCAATATCTTCTGTCCCCAAATTTGGGGCCACGGTTATTACCTGTACTTGATTGTTTGTTATGTCGGGTACAGAACCCAAGTTTATAGTGGCCATAGACCAAATGCCGGTACCAACCAATGTCACTATAAATAAGCCAATAATAAATTTATTATTAATGGAAAATGAAATGATTTTGTTAATCATAGAAAATGTATTAATTCAGTTTAAAACTTACGTTACGAATAAGTGCAACGCATTTATATAGCAATGCCTATCTTGAGAAGCATCACGTTAGGATATAGCTATCCTTAAAAAAACTGAATTATACTTGAGGGGGTTGGAAAAGGGATTCCAGATATCTGGAATTGAAGTTGACTGTATATAAATTAAACTGCTCTTTATCTTCAAACTTAAATCGATTGATAAGAGGTGTTGCGGTGTTTGCTATAAAAACTACAGGATGACAACATTGATGATGAGAATGGACAGGTACGTTATCCTTATCTGAATTATTATGATGCCCTTCGCTTTTTGCATCGTTTGCGATGTATTCTTCTACTATATATTCAAAGAAAGAGTCGCCATAAACTTTATGGTCTTGATAATGGGAAATTAAGTTTGAAATTTCTTTAATTGGTCCACATAAGTCCATATCTACGCTGATTCCTTGAAAAAAGAGTAAAATAGACATTGATATAGAAAAGAATATTTTCATAAAGTTTTACAAAGATACAAATTAATCGATGCACAGGTTGTGCAAAGATTGTTCTTCAGGATGTCAACTTAAAAGTTTACAACACTATCCAAAGCATCATCTGCTTCTTTATGGATAAAATTTGCCTGATAATTCAATGTAGTTTTTAAATCACTATGTCTATAAAGTTTTTGTAACATTAAAGGATGAATTGTATCGCCGGCAATATTGCCAAAAGTATGTCTGGCAATATGCATTGTAATCTTCTTGTCTATTTTAGCTTTTTTGGCGATGGATTTTAAGTTATCGTTGAATTTTTTAGTTGCAGTTTTTCTTTTATTATAGATATCTCTGGCATTATCAAGATTGGCTTTTTTCAATTCAGGAAAAACAAAATCAGTAGCATATCTTTTATCATCTCTGTAGAAATCTAAAATACTTAGAACCTTATCTGGAATTTTCAATGAGAGTAGTTTTGAGTTTTTATTCATTCTATAATGAAGCCTATTGTCGTATATGTCTGACCACTTTGTCCAGAGTACATCGGTGACCCGCATTCCTGCAAAATTGAAGCTGAATAGCCAAACATTTCTTGTATGAATTTCATTGTAAGTTAGATTATCTAAAGCTTCAATAGCTCTTACTTCAATAATATTCAACCCAATTTTTGTAGTTTCAGGAAACTTGATTTTAATTTTGTCACCACCAAAAGGATACAATTCCCTACTGACTATTTTTAGCTTTATAGCTCTGTTGAATAATAATCGGATTAGAACAAGAATATTCATTATTGATGTCTCTGAAAGGTTGTGATTAACTTTGAGGTATATCATCAGTTTTTTAAGAAATCGCTCATCAATTTCTTGAAATGAAAGCTGTTTAGACTTGTGATATTTTATTATATAACTAATCAATGCACTGTCAGTGGATAGACGGTTTAACTTTTCAGCAACTTCCAGTTCATCCAAATGCTCTTGCGCCAATTCAAAGAAAGTTGAAGAGTTCCCTGATGCATAAATTTCTTTTTTAATCTGGTTCGCTGAGGCATCTTTATACACGGACTGTAAATCAATAAGTGCCTTATTGGCATCAGAAAGTTGTTGTGATAGCAACTTGTTTAGGCTATCAGCATTTGGGTTTGATTTTTTTACTCGTATATTTTTCTCGTCCCATTCCTCTATATCAATATAATGACCAACATATTGATAGGTGGAACGACGGTTTTTTGTAATTCGAATAGCCAACGGATATTGCCCCTTGGTGTTCGGTTTTTTGCGTAGAACTATTTTTGCATTTGACGACATAATTGACCTGTTTTGAGTACGAAAGTCAAATCAGGTACAACATAGGTACAACATTGTGTTTTTTGCTCAATTTTTGCTGTACACTTTCTATAAAGATACGAATTTATTGGGCTTTTTAGGTACAACATAGGTACAACAAATGTTGAAATCAACTGATATTAAATGACTTTAAATAAAATTAAAAAACGATTAACTCATTGAAAATGAGTAGTTTTTGGGCTCTTTGGTGCAATATACGCTAGACTTAGGATCTAGTGCCGCAAGGTGTGAGAGTTCGAGTCTCTCCGCCTGTACAAAAGAGCCTTCAACCTTATTTGGTTGGAGGTTTTTTTTGTTTAGAAGAATTATATTTAAAAGTAAAAACGCACTACAGCATTTGTAGTCAAACCTAAAGAGAACCTTGAGAACTCATTGACTGTATCATCTTCATTGATTCTATAATAGTTATTAATGACATTTTCCCTATTTGATATATTCCAAATTGAAATTCCTATTTCCGACCTAAACATGTTACTTATTTTTAATTTATAAATCGCGGAAGCATCAATTCTTAAATAATCTGGTAACCTCTTGTTATTGGCTTTGTCAAAATTTACGTCATTATTTACTATTTCATTATCATTTATAGGAATAGAGGTTGGCTTCCCTATTCTATAATTTATTCCTGCTGATATGTTCCAAGATTCATCGCTAAATGTAGTTCCAAAAATCATAGAGTGTGTAATATCAAAATTACTGGGAAAATTTATGTCTTCAAGTTCGTCAAAAGTATAAGTATTGGTCATGTAAGAATAACTTAACCAGCTATTGAAATTATTATATTTCTTTCTACATAAAAGCTCAATACCGTAAGCGTCATAACTACCTTTTTCTTTTGCAAATTCATACTTAGTTGTGAAACTTTGGCTTTGTGTGGTTATGCCATTTACAGTTTTATAAAATCCTTTAGCGTCTAATAACCAACCATTACGTTTATACATTATGCCAAGTGAAGCTTGTTTGCTTTGAATAATAGGGATGGTATCATTGTCTGTTAATTGCCAACGTCTTTTCTCGATACCTAAAAAATCATTTTGGAAATTTACAATTTGAGATGTGCTTTGATGCTTATATTCCCCCTGTGCTTCAATTTCAATAAATTTTCCAATGGATTTTCTAATACTTAATCTAGGTTCAATAATCAATTTTTCAAATCTGTTAAGATAATTTGCTCTAACACCACCGCGTACAGAGAATTTATTATCAGGATTTAGATACCAAGCTTGAGCAAAAACCCCGTGTTCTCTCAATATTTCTTCATCACGTCTCACAAATCTCGGTAAATCAATATCGTTGAGATTTATAATTTCGGTTTCTGTAAATTGATAGCCAAAATTAAGACGCCATTGGTTTAAATTATATAGGTTATTTAATTGTAAACTTGTTTCAGAAACAACATTTTCTTGTAACTGGAGCTGGTTACTCAATACATCGGCATTTAAAGCTTCTAATTTATATTCGCTATCGTAAATGTTGATAGTTGAAGATAGTTTTTCGTTCCATTGTCTTTTATAATTTAGACCAACTGCGAGACTATTTTGTGATATACTACTACGCCTTGTTCTTAAAGTATTATTGAGATCAACAGTTTCGTTGAAGCCTAAATCATTATTTACTAGAATAAAATTTAATCGTATAATGTCTTTATCTGTTGGCTGATATAACCATCTTAACGAGGCGTCGTGAAAATTAAATTCTTGATTCGAATTGGTTACATTAAAAACATTGTTTTCAGCTTCCGTATCTTGAGTTACTCTATCAAAATATGTATCGTAAGTTGGGGTTTTAATTAAGTTATCTAAGGATTTTCTTGAAGCAATTTGAAGTGATGAATTTTTACCAATAGGGATATTAGAAAATAATTCAGCATTTAAAAAATTAACTCCAAAAATGCCATTAAATTTTGAATTGATTTGTTTTTCGGTCTGCATATGTATCGTTCCTGATATTCCATCGGTTAAAGACACATCTGTTCCATTATTGATTACACTGGCAGTTTGAGTCATTAATGGGTTAAAACTTGAGATAAGTCCAAAAAAGTGTCCTGTTTGGTACATTTTAATATCATCCCAAAGAATCAAGTTCTGATCGTGTGAACCACCTCTAATATTAATGTTTGAAACGGTCTCATCAACACTCAAAACACTTGGTAGCGCTTGAACTGTTTGAAGAACATCAGATTCAATAAGACCAGGCAATAAGCTAAACCGCTTATAATCTATAGAGGTCGTCCAATCGTTTCTTCTATCGATACCTCTTATGAGATAAGTTTCAATGAGTATAGGTGCGATTACCTCATGTTGTACTAACATTGTTATTATTTCACAGTTTTCTAAATTGAAAAACCTAGCTTGACGCTCAATAGTTTTAAAGCCAACATGTCTTAGAGTTAGTAGTTCATTTTGGGAATTTAATTCAATTTCAAAATATCCATTCTCATCAGTTACTGAGTAGGCGTATTTACTTGTAATAGTAGCGCCCATAAGTGAATTTTGTAATTCCGAACCTTTGACGTATCCACATAATTTTATGGTTTTTGAAATGGTATAAACTAAATTGCTCACCTTCTCGAAAACAAGATTGGTTTGTATTTCAAGTTTTTTGATCTTGGCAGATAAGGTTAAATCTTGAGATAAAGGAAATACGGTAACATCGCTTAATAGGCTGCTCTCGTAATTGAAAGTTATAGAATGCTTTTTTGTGATTTGTTCAAGAACTTCAAAAATTGGAACTTTCTGCCTTAAATTTTGACCTTGTACTATGAATAATGACGCGAAAAATAGTCCTAGAAATATGTAAATTTTATTTCTGTTCATTCCTTAGTATAATGACCTCGTTAGTATTTTGTAAATTATAGGTCAGATTAAGGGGTTTGGTGATTGATTTGAGTGCATTTTCAAGATTATTATGTTCAAAGGCACCTGTAAAATTTAAGTTTAATTGAGATGGGTAAAGCACTTTAATTTCGTATTGTTTTTCAAGTTCTTCAATTACATCTTTAAAAGAGGCATCTTTAAAAACACTCATATTTTTAAGCCAATAGGGTTCTACTATTGGAATATTTGATTTTAAAACTTTTCCTGATGATAAGATAAACTCCGTTCCAGCGGGAAGGTTAGTAATTTTATTATTGTAAATTACATTTACCAATCCTTCAAAACAAGCCACCTTAAAAGTGCTATCACGGGATAGTACATTAAATTCAGTACCTAAAACACTAATTTTTCCAAAATCTGTATTTACATCAAATCGTTTTCCTTTTTCCACATCAAAAAAGGCCTCGCCCTTTAGTTCTATAGATCTATTTTCGTCCCAACTGGAATTGTTATATTCTATTACTGATAATTCATTAAGTTTAACAATAGAGTTGTCTGGTAGCGTAATTGTTTTGCTTTGTGCTAAATCAGTTTTAAAGGAGACTATATTGTTTTTATTTATCAAAGTAAATAAGGCAAAGCCAATGACTAGAATAGCAGCTAAACTAGAAACAATCTTTATCCAATTAGTAGAAGTATTCTTTTTAGAATTCAATTTGTTTTCTAATGCTTCAAAGGAATCAACTTTTGCATTTGTATTACCGTTGAAACGTTGCGCTTCTAAAATGATTTCTTTGTACAATTTAGAGTCTTCCAATTCATTGAAAGCTTTTGATTCTGTTTTGGACAGATCATTATTTAACCATTTTTTTAATAGGTATTCTTTATCCATAACATGCTGTTATATACTTAAAACAACTTAAATAATAATTGTCCCAAGTCTTTTTCAATTTAGTTCTTCAAGCTTTTCTTTGAGTTTATTGAACGCTCCGTAAATTCTATGCTCTGCCATTTTTTTTGTAATACCCAAAATTTCAGCAACCTCCTTATGTGTTTTGCCATCTACCTTATTAAGTAGAAATGCCACGCGTTCTTCTTCTTTTAATTGGGATAAAACACGCTCAAATCTTTCAAGAAATTCTTTTTTACGTAATATAAATTCAGGGGATTCGTTGGTATAATCCTTTGGCTTTACTTGTTGATATTTTAAAACGACATTTTGATGCTTAACTTCATTGAGCATAATATTATTTGCTGTAGTATAAAGATAGGACTTAGCAGTTTCAGGTTTTATTTTAGCGCAATTTTCCCATAGTTTGATAAATGCCTCCTGTACCTTATCTGATGGATTTAAAAGTTCACCATATTTATAAAAAAGAATATTACCCAACGATTGTGCATACTTCTCATAAAGTCTTGAGAAGCGAATCTTGTCACAAATATCTTGGTGCAATGATTTTTGCAAAGTTTGAGGTTTTATAATTTCAGAAAAGAAAGATAAATAAAAAAAAATCTATTTTTTCTTGGGACAATTATTTAATTAGTTGTTTTAATAATAAAGGGACGATTTAAAAGACAATCAACCAATAAACTTAAAGATGTATAAAATAAACCATTTAGTTATGAAAGCTTTAAAACCAATATTATTTCTGATTTTTGTTGCTGTACTCACCTTAACATCTTGTAGAACCGAAGACGATTTAGCGATTGACCCTCCCGAAGAACAAACAATTGAAGCCAACTCTGCCATTGCTACCCTTATTAGTAATGTAGCAATCAATGATGGTTCATTTGATAACATTATAGACAGCGCAAATTGTATTAGCGTGCAACTGCCAGTTACAGTTACGGTAAATGGCATTGAAATCATTGTAAACGATGATGATGGATATGAAGACATTGAGGATATCATAGATTTGTTTGATGACGACATGGATTCTGTTGTCATTTCATATCCAATCACGGTAGTGCTTGGCGATTTTTCAACAGTTATTGTCAATTCCGATGTAGAACTAGCAGCCCTTGCAGCAAATTGTGTTGATGAAAATGGGGATGATGACGATATAGAATGTATTGATTTTCAATATCCAATTACAGCCTCAGTTTTTGATGACAATAATGACTTAATTAATTCTATAACTATCAATAGTGATAATGATATGTATGATTTTATTGATGATTTAGATGAGTTTGCAGCGGTTACCATAAACTTTCCAATTAATGTGATCTTTGCTGATGGAACAACACAAACAGTAAATACAATACAAGAGTTGGAAAATGCTATTGAAATGGCAGATGATAGTTGTGATGAAGATGATGATAATGACTTTGATGATGATGATTGTGATGACTGTTCAGCTAATGATCTTGATGCCATTTTTTCAGATTGCTCTGAGTGGAGAGTGGATAAATTAGAGCGCAGTGACGATGACCTTGAAGATAATTATGTGGGCTATGTTTTTGAGTTCAATAGTGATGCAACAATTTTGGTGACTCAAGGAGCAAACATTTTTAATGGTACTTGGGAAGCATCTGGGACAGGAAATAATATTTCAGTAGTTATTAATGTTACAGGATTGCCAGATTTTAATGACACATGGAATTTGCATGAGATAGAGCAAGAAGATGATGAAGTAAAAGTTGATTTAAGAATAGGAGATGATAGGTTACGTTTTGAGAGTGATTGTTCATCAATAGAAAGTGTTGATGATACTGCTCTAGTTAATGCATTAACAGATGGAGATTGGTATGTCACTTATTTTTTTGATGATACAGACGAAACTACAGACTTTGCGGATTATGTTTTCAATTTCACGTCAGACAATACTGCAACTGCAACAGAAATGAGTGAAACGATTAGTGGTTCATGGTCAACAACATCAGGAGACGATACAGAACTAGGTTTAAATTTAAACTTCGGAACAGGTGTCCCACTTGATGAATTGGCTGATGACTGGGATGTACTAGAGGTAACAAATGACATTATTAGATTAAAGGATATTAGTGTTGGAGATGGTTCTGTAGATTTTTTGACTTTTGAAAGAACACCTTTTGATGGTGGCAGCGGAAGCGAAGACTTGGTAAGTATTCTAGCGGATGGCTTATGGATAGTTGCGTCTTACACCGAAGATACAGATGACCAAACCTCCAACTATATAGGTTATGAGCTGAATTTTAATTTGAGCGGAACCGTTTCTGCTTCAAATGGTTCTAATTCTAATAACGGTACATGGGCTATATTAAGTTCAGGTAATCAAATGGCTTTAGATTTCGGTTCAGATATGCCTTTTCAAGAATTTAACGATGATGATTGGGATGTGATTTCAATCTCTACTACCCAAGTAACTATTCAAGACGTGAGTGGAGGTGATGGTGAAACCGACACTCTAATATTTCAAAAACTTTAATATATTATTTTAATTTAAAAACAGTAATTATGAAAAAAGGATTTTATTTCAGTCTATTAACAATGTTAAGCTTATCTCTAATGTCATCTACATGTTCTAGCGATGACGATGGTGGAGGTCCAATTGATAACAGTGAGCAAATTTCACAAATTGAAAATACTGCTGAATCTGGCTCATGGCGAATTACAAATTTTAATGACTCGGGTCAAAACGAAACCTCTAACTATAATGGTTATGATTTTAGTTTCAATTCTGATGGTTTTCTTGTAGCAACAAATGGCTCGAGCACAATCACAGGAACTTGGTCTGTTACCGATGATAGTAATAGTAGTGACGACAGTATTGATGATGATGACGATATTGATTTCAACATATTCTTTGCAGTAACAGAGACTAATGACTTTGAAGACCTCAATGATGATTGGGATATAGTTTCTACATCCTCTACTAGAATAGAACTAATTGATATTAGTGGTGGCAATGGAGACACAGATATGCTTACATTTGATAAAAATTAAATGAGTACAATTATTTAATAAAATTATCCCTCTGCCCCAAAATTTTTAATAACTAGCAAACCAACCATGATTTTCATGGTTGGTTTTTTTACAGATAGGAATATTTTTTAAAATTGGAGCAGTTAAAAGAACAATCAAAATTATCAATAACTCAATTAATCTTTAAATCTCCTGCCACTCTGGAGAAAAAATAAGTAAATCTCCAACTTTTATTTTTTCAATGGCAAGTGTAGTATGAAAGCATTTAGTGTCTTTTTTTCTGTAGAATAGCTATTTGATTTTTTCTATTATCAAAAAAAATTTTTAGTTTGGGAAAACCTGTTAAAGAAGTATTTTTGGATTAAAATCAAAATATCTTAATTGGTCAACAAAATAGTATTTTCATATTTCAATTATAGATATTTAAGAATTCAATAATTTTTTTACCCCAAAACTTATAATAACAAAAAATAGGTTTTAATTTTTTTTATTTTATATTTGTGTAATCGATTACAATTAAAATATACTTATGGCAAATTACGAGACTAGATACGCATCTAACCCAGAATCTGTAAAAAAATATAACACTCAAGAACTAAGAGACGAATTCCACATTTCCAAACTTATGAAAAAGGACGAAATATATTGGGTGTACTCTCATTACGATAGATTTATGGTTTCAGGAGTTGTTCCTATTCAAAAATCAGTTTCTTTAGAAACTATAGATCCTTTAAAAGCAAATTATTTTCTTGAGAGACGAGAATTGGGAATTATCAATGTAGGAGGTAAAGGTAAGGTGTCAGTTGATGGCAAAACTTATGAGCTAGAACACAAAGAGGCACTTTATATTGGACAAGGAAACAAGGAAGTTGTTTTTTCAAGTGAGTCGTCTAGCAAACCAGCGCAATTTTATTTAAATTCAACACCAGCGCACAAGTCATTTCCAAATAAAAAAATTGGAACTGATGATGTAGAAGTGATTGAATTAGGCTCTGCTGAAACTGCAAATGCAAGAACATTAAGAAAATATATAGTGAACAGTGTGGTTGATGTTTGCCAATTGCAAATGGGAATGACAACAATCAAACCTGGAAGTAGTTGGAACACAATGCCAGCACACGTGCATGACAGGCGAATGGAAGTCTACTTCTATTTTGAAGTACTAGAGGATCAAGCAGTGTGTCACTTTATGGGCCAACCCCAAGAAACAAGACATATCTGGATGGCAAATAACGAAGCAGTAATTTCTCCACCTTGGTCAATTCATTCGGGTTCAGGAACCTCAAATTACTCTTTCATTTGGGGAATGGCAGGTGAGAACTTGGATTATGGTGATATGGATGTTTGTAAAATCAACGAATTAAGATAAGCCCTAATGGAGTTATTCAATTTAAAACATAAAAGAGCACTAATTACGGGAGGAACCCATGGTCTTGGTATGGCAATGGCAGAAGGTCTAGCAAAAGCAGGAGCTGAGTTGATAATTACAAGTACCACTCCTTCAAAATTAGAAGACGCCTTAGCGTATTATAAAAAACAAGGTTATAAAGCTTCAGGTTATATTTTTGATGTTACCGATGAGGTTTCAGCAAAAAAAAATACAGATTTAATTTCTTCGGAAATTGGAGAGATTCACATTCTGGTAAATAATGCAGGAATTATAAAACGGGATCCTGCCATTTCAATGCCAGTAAGTGATTTTAGACGTGTTATAGATGTAGATTTGGTAGGTCCTTTTATTATGGCTCAATTGGTTGCAAAGCAAATGATCGAACGCAAAGAGGGCAAAATAATCAACATCTGTTCTATGATGAGCGAATTAGGCAGGAATACGGTCACTGCTTATGCAGCTGCAAAAGGAGGTCTTAAAATGTTAACACAAAATTTAGCGACAGAGTGGGCTAAACACAACATTCAAGTCAACGGGATTGGACCAGGATACTTTGCAACAAGCCAAACCGAACCTATTCGTGTAGATGGGCATCCATTTAACGAATTTATCATAAACAGAACACCTGCAGCACGTTGGGGAAATCCAGAAGATTTACAAGGTGCAGCAGTATTTTTAGCTTCCAAAGCTAGCGATTTTGTTAACGGACAAGTAATTTATGTAGATGGCGGTATTTTAGCTACCATCGGTAAGCCTTCCAACGAAGACTAATGAGTCCAAACTAACCAAAAAGTAATGAGCAAAACATTTATCAACGATAACTTTCTACTAGAAAATAAATATGCTGAAGAGTTATACCATAACTACGCCAAGCACCAACCTATTATAGATTACCATAATCATTTACCGCCTCAAGAGATTTTAGATGATAAACGTTACGGAAACTTAACTAAAGTTTGGATTAATGGCGACCATTACAAATGGAGAGCTATGCGTACTTTGGGTATCAACGAAAAGTATATTACAGGTGACGCCTCAGACAAGGACAAGTTTATGCAATGGGCAAAAACAGTTCCTTATACCATGCGTAACCCATTGTATCATTGGACACACTTGGAGTTAACACGATATTTTGGTGTTACAGATTTACTAAATGAGAAATCTGCGGAAAAGATCTACGAAGCAACCTCAGAAAAGTTAAGCAGATCAAACTATAGTTGCAGAAACTTACTACGTAAAGTAAATGCAGAAGTAGTTTGTACTACTGAAGATCCTATCGATACTTTAGAACATCACCAAAAATTAGCAAAAAGTGATTTTGAAGTAAAAGTAAGTACCGCATTTAGACCAGATAAAGCTATTTTAATAGCAAATGAAACATACAATGATTATATCAATAGCTTAGGAAAAGCAGCAAATATCAATATTGAAACGTATCAAAATTTGAAGGATGCCTTAAAAAGTAGAATCGATTATTTTCATCAAAATGGCTGCAGACTTTGTGATCATGGATTAAATCAAATTTCATTCGTGGCATTTACTGAAAGTGAAGTTGATAAGATTTTTGAAAAGAAGATTAAGGGTGATCAACTCACAAAAGAGGACGTTTTAAAATTTGAAACTGCAATCCTTTTATTCCTAGCGGAAAAATATCACGAGTTAGGTTGGGTACAACAATTTCATTTAGGAGCATTAAGAAATAACAATCATAGAATGCACAGCATTTTAGGTCCAGATACAGGTTGGGATTCCATTGGAGATTACCAGCAAGCAGAAAAATTATCTGCATTTTTAAATGCTCTAGATAGTAAAGATAAATTAACAAAAACCATTATTTACAATTTAAACCCATCAGATAATGAAGTGATGGCAACCATGATTGGAAATTTTAATGATGGTAGCGTTAAAGGAAAAGTCCAATTTGGATCTGGATGGTGGTTCTTAGATCAAAAAGATGGGATGACCAAACAATTAAACGCCTTATCAAATATGGGCTTAATAAGCTGTTTTATTGGGATGTTGACGGACTCACGAAGTTTTCTTTCATTTCCAAGACATGAATATTTTAGAAGACTATTATGTAACCTATTAGGAGATGAAATCAAAAGGGGAGAATTACCAAAAGAAGAAATAGAGTGGATTGGTAAAATGGTTTCAGATATTAGTTATTTCAATGCAAAAGAATATTTTAATTTTTAAATTAAAGATTTATGATGGAAAGCACTGTATTCTTTGAAACAAATAGGCAGGAATGGGAGAACGTTGAAGATAAAATCAAAAGGCAAATTGTAGGATATGATGATACGATGATGATGGTAAATGTACGCTTCGAGAAGGGAGGGATTGGTCAATTACACCATCACGTTCATACACAAAGTACATTTATTTCCGAAGGTAAGTTTGAAGTGACTATTGGCGTAAATAAAAAAATCTTAAAAAAGGGAGATTCCTTTTTTGTTCCATCAAACACACCACACGGTGTAATTTGTATTGACGAAGGCATGTTGGTTGACGTTTTTACGCCTATGCGTGAAGATTTTGTAGACAAAAACTAGTCCTCATAAAATGAGATTAACAATTAGCCACTACGAGTAAAATGGTTTTAGATATTAGTTATTTCAATGCAAAAGAATATTTTAATTTTTAAATAATTTTCAAACCCAGTTTAAAATGATCTTAATACAGAAATTATTACGTTACGTCTCTATAGTTGTTTTAGTCTGTAGTTGTGATCATGTAAGCGATACCAGAACTATTAAGCTTGCACATAGCTTAGATGTCAATCACTCAGTGCATAAAGCAATGGTTAAAATGGGTGAGGATTTAATTGAGATTTCCGGAGGAAAAATGCAATTGGAAATTTATCCAAGTCAGCAATTAGGTACAGAACGAGAATGTATCGAGCTGCTGCAAATTGGTAGCCTGGACATGACTAAAGTTTCGGTTGGTGTCATGGAGAACTTTGCACCTCGCATGAAGGTCTTTGGCCTACCTTATTTATTTAGGGATCGAGCGCATTCCTTTTCAGTTTTAGATGGACCAATTGGTCAAGAATTACTAGATGAGGGTACGCAATATTGGATTAAAGGATTAGGATATTATGATGCAGGAAGCAGAAGCTTTTACACAAAAGACAAACCTATTAATACTCCAGAAGATTTACAGGGATTGAAGATTAGAGTCATGGAGAGTGTCACTGCTATGGATATGGTGAAGAGTCTGGGTGGCTCTCCAACGCCAATTTCTTGGGGAGAATTATACACCTCATTACAGCAAGGTGTTGTGGATGGCGCAGAAAATAATCCACCTAGTTTTTTCTTGTCAAGACATTACGAAGTTTGCAAATACTACTCTTTAGATGAGCACACGGTTTTACCAGATGTTCTAATTATAGGGACCCATATTTGGGACCGACTGTCTGAACAGGAAAAAATTTGGCTTCAACAAGCTGTGGATCAATCTGTAATATACCAGCGTGAACTTTGGGCAGATGCCGAAAAAGAAGCTCTAGACGAAGTTCAAAAAGCAGGAGTAACAGTCGTGAGACCAGATAAAAAGGCGTTTTCAGATGATGTGGAAGGAGTTTACGATGCCTACGGAAAAGATAAAGACATGCTTAATTTGATAGAGCGCATTAAAAAAACGAACTAAAATGGCATTAAGACAAAAAATAGATAAAACATTAGGTAATATTCTTATTATCATAATGGGAGTAATGGTCATAAATGTGATTTGGCAGGTATTTACAAGATTTGTAGTTGGTACACCAAGTTCATTTACAGATGAATTGGCACGTTATTTAATGATTTGGTTAGGAATTCTCGGTGCAGCTTATGTGTCAGGACGAAATATGCATGTAGCCATTGATGTGTTGCCACAAAGAGCATCAACAAAAACACAACGAAAATTAAAACTTACGGTTTATGTGCTTATTATTCTATTTGCCTTTTTTGCAATGGTTTTAGGAGGAAGTCGATTGGTTTATATTACGTATGTTTTAGATCAGCAATCTCCAGCACTACAGTTGCCCTTGGCATTTGTGTATTTAGCAATCCCCTTGAGTGGCATCCTAATTATGTATTACAAAATTTCAGACATCATTAATACCAAATAACATGGATTATATACCAATTTTAGTTTTAGTCGTTAGTTTTATCGGCTTATTATCTATAGGAACTCCAGTTGCTTGGAGCATTTCCATTTCATCTGTATTAACGATGTTAGTAAGTATTCCCGCTTTTCCAGCATTTACTACAGTGTCTCAAAGAATGGGAACTGGTTTAGATAGTTTCGCATTATTGGCCATACCGTTTTTTATTCTCTCTGGACAACTCATGAATAAAGGAGGAATTGCACATAGACTCATCGCATTCGCTAAAACATTGGTGGGCTCGTTGCCTGGAGGATTGGCATTGATTAATGTTATTGGTGCTATGTTAATGGGAGCAATTGCAGGATCTGCAATGGCTTCAGCTTCTGCGATGGGAAGTATTCTTGGTCCAGAAATGGAAAAGGAAGGCTATTCTAAAGAGTTTGGCGCTGCTGTAAATATTACTTCGGCAACAACAGGTTTGATTATTCCGCCAAGTAATGTTTTGATTGTGTATTCTTTGGCGAGTGGAGGCGTTTCAATTGCAGCCTTGTTTTTGGCTGGCTATATTCCGGGAATTTTAACCGGACTATTTTTAATGGTAGTAGCTTCATTTTGGGCAAAAAAGAAAAAGTATAAACTAGGAGATAGAAGTTCACTAAAAGAAGTATTTAAGACATTTGTTGATGCTGTACCAAGTTTATTTCTATTGGTCATAGTCATTGGCGGAATCGTGACCGGGATTTTCACAGCAACTGAAGCTTCTGCAATAGCAGTACTGTATACGCTCATTTTAGGATTTGTGTATAAAGAAATTAATATGAAATCACTTCCAGAAATCCTATTGGATTCTTCATGTACAACTGCAGTTGTAATGCTTTTAATTGGTGCTTCCATGAGTATGTCTTGGGTGATGTCTTATGAAAATATACCACAGGATATTAGTTCTTCATTATTAGCAATTAGTGATAACAAGATTATTATTCTTTTAATTATCAACCTTATACTGTTATTTGTAGGGATCTTTATGGATATGACGCCAGCAGTCCTCATTTTTACACCTATATTTTTACCTGTAGTTGTTGGTCTGGGGATGGATCCTGTACACTTTGGAATTATTATGGTACTTAACTTATGTATAGGGCTCTGTACGCCACCTGTCGGCTCAGTCCTCTTTGTTGGTGTTGGTGTCGCCCAAACCACCATTCAAAAGGTTATGAAGCCATTGCTGCCTTTATTTCTGGCAATGGTAGTCGCCTTGTTTTTAGTAACTTATTTTCCTCAATTAACCCTTTGGTTACCAAGTTTGTTCAACTTATAAATTAGAATCACATGTCAATAACTAAACATAAACAATTAAATAGAGCCAATATTGGGCTAGAAAAAAAACTTCCAATTAAAGTCGTTCAGTTTGGAGAAGGAAATTTCTTGAGAGCTTTCGTAGAATACGCTATACAGCAATTAAATAATTCAGCTGGATTTAATGCAGGTGTAGCAGTTGTTCAGCCGATTGAAAGAGGGATGGTGGATATGCTTAATGATCAGGATGGATTATACACCCTATTCTTAAAAGGGATTCAAAGGGGCGAGGAAATTCAGAAGAAAGAATTAATAACCAATATTGTAAAAGGGATCAACCCTTATATAGATTTTGACCAATATTTAAACTTAGCAAAAGAGGAAGAGCTAGAATTTATAATTTCAAATACAACTGAAGCTGGAATTACGTACGTAGAAAGTGACACGATGGAGATGCAACCACCAAGTTCTTTTCCAGCAAAGTTAACAGTCTTGTTGAACGAAAGATTTAATTTTTTTAATGGAGCTTCAGATAAAGGTTTGACCATTATTCCATGCGAATTAATCAATAACAATTCTGAACAATTAAAAGAGATTATTTTAAAATATGCCAACGACTGGAAATTGGGCAAAGACTTCGTAAACTGGATCAATAACGATTGCTCTTTCCACAGCACGCTGGTTGATAGAATCGTGCCTGGTTATCCAAAAGACGACATTCAAGCTTATAATAATCAACTGGATTATGAAGATAATTTAATTGTTGCTGCTGAAGTTTTTTTACTTTGGGTCATTGAAGGTGGCGATGCATTAAAGAAAAAATTACCATTTCATAAAACCGATCTAGATGTTAAGATTGTAAAAGATATGCAACCTTATCGTACAAGAAAAGTGAGGATTTTAAATGGAGCACACACCTCGATGGTGCCATTTTCTTTACTCTACGGAAATGAAACTGTAAAAGAAACGGTAGATAATGAGTTTACTGGAAATTTCGTGAACAAAGCAATATTTGACGAAATTAACGACGTGCTTCCGATGGATAGAAGTGAATTGAATAGTTTTGCTGAAGCAGTTTTAGATCGTTTTAGAAACCCATTCATCAAACATAAACTGGCAGACATTGCATTAAACTCAATTTCAAAATTTAAGGTGCGCGTCTTACCAAGTTTATTGGAGTTTCAATCTAAAAACGGAAAGTTACCAACTAACCTAACCTTTGCATTAGCCTGTTTAATTCGGTTTTACAAAGGGACTTGGCAAGGAAAGGGTTTGCCAATAAAAGATAGTGAGGATGTTGTTTTAGCATTTCAGAATATATGGAAAGCAAACACATCAAAAGAAGTAGCAATTTCCAGCTTACAGCAAACGGATTTTTGGGATGAAGATCTCACAAAAATTCCAGACTTAACAGAAGCGATTACATTAGCTTTAAATGAAATTGAAGCCAACGGAATAGAAAATGGCTTAGCTAATTTTAGCAAGACCTATTAAATTATACAATACAGCATCATTATGCAGAAGAGATTAATAAAAGTTCACCCGTCAGACAACGTAGCAGTTGCTCTTGTCAATTTAAAATCGGGTGATGTTATTTCATTTGAAAATCAAGATATACATGTCGTTTCAGATGTCAAGGCAAAACACAAAATTGCACTAGAGACTTTTCAAAAAGGAGCCTCAATAATGATGTATGGTGTGTTGGTTGGTAAGGCGAATTCAGTTATTGAAAAGGGAGATGTTTTAACTATTGAAAATGTAAAACACCAAAGTGCAAAAGTAAGTCACAAAACAGATACTATTGGTTGGACAAAACCTAATGTAGAAAGATGGAAGGATAAAACGTTTATGGGTTATCATAGAGAAGATGGACAAGTAGGTACTGCAAATACGTGGTTGTTTTTTCCTTTGGTGTTTTGTGAAAATAAAAACATAGAAAAACTAAGAGATATTTTTGAGAGAGAGTTACTAACAAAAAAGGTAAACTCACATCAAATGCTATTGCGATCTTTGATAAATGATAATGACAATACTGAAGAAGAACAACTAGAAACTACCAAGGTTTTTGAAAATATTGATGTAAAATTCATCACACATCCAGGAGGCTGTGGCGGTATTCGTCAAGATTCTGAAAGTTTAGCAAGATTATTGGCAGGTTACGTAAAAAATCCAAACGTGGCTGGCGCAACAGTTTTGAGTTTAGGCTGTCAAAATTTGCAAATAGATATCTTTAACAAGGCATTAGAGGCTATAAGTCCAGATAATAAAAAACCTGTGTTGATGTATGAGCAGCAACAAATGGGAACAGTGGATGAAATGCTATCAGCTATTATCAAAAGTTCGTATGTAGCCATTAAAGAAGCTAATAAAATAGAGAGAACACCAGCACCTTTATCTAAATTAAAAGTAGGTTTAGAATGTGGAGGATCTGATGGTTTTTCTGGTATTTCTGCAAATCCAACATTAGGTTATACCTCAGATATGTTAGTGGCTTTAGGCGGAACAGCAATTTTAGCTGAATTTCCAGAATTGTGTGGCGTTGAGCAGGAATTGGTAAATCGTTGCGAAACAGAAAGTGCTGCAAATAGATTTTTAGATTTGATGCAAGCTTTTGAGAAATCTGTTGTAGATGCAGGTTCTGGTTTTGATATGAATCCATCTCCAGGGAACATTAAAGATGGATTAATAACAGATGCCATGAAATCTGCAGGAGCAGCTAAAAAAGGCGGGACATCTCCAGTGGTAGATGTTTTAGATTATGGTGAGTATGTCACTAAGCCTGGTTTAAATCTTTTATGCACTCCAGGAAATGATGTAGAAAGTACAACAGCTATGGTAGGTTCTGGAGCAAATATTGTGCTATTTACAACAGGTTTGGGAACTCCAACGGGAAATCCTATTACTCCTGTAATTAAAGTGTCTTCAAATTCTGAATTAGCTCAAAAAATGAGTGATATTATTGATGTAGATACAGGACCAGTTATAAAAGGGGAGAAGTCAATTGAAGAAATGGCTGAAACAATGTTGAGTTATATTGTTGAAGTTGCAAGCGGACGAACTGAATCTAAAGCAAGCCTGTTGAATCAAAATGATTTTATTCCGTGGAAAAGAGGAGTGTCACTTTAATAAAGTTAAGAATATTAATGACTTTGTTTCAATGAAGATTTACGAATGATCAATTCGGGTTGTAATACTATTTGTTGTTGTTCCTTTGTCTTAACATCAGCATCTACTTCTTCCAAAAAGAGCTTTGCAGCTCTCCTTCCCATTTCTATTGGTGATTGATCTACAGAGGTTATAGATAGTTCCATAAAACGAGTAAAAGGTTCATTACTAAATCCAATAACGCTAATATCTTCTGGGATTCTGAGGCCACTTTCTTTAATTTCCTCAATAGCTCCCAAAGCTGTAAAATCACTAGATGAGAAAATGGCATCTGGAGGTATTGCCATATTCAACAATTGCTTGGTTACTTTTCTACCTTCATCAACTTTACTAAAAGTTTCAATAACCAAACTTTCATCAAATTCCAGACCGTGATCTATAATGGCTTGTTTGTAACCTAAATATCGATTTTTAAATATCTCTAGAGAACGATCGTTTGATAAATGGGCAATTCTTTTGCAACCTTGTTCTATTAAATGTTTTGTAGCTATATAAGACCCACTAAAATCATCAATGGTTACTGAGCTAACGCCAGAAATGTCTTTTTTTCTATCAAAGAATATTAAAGGAACTTGCTTTTGGGCAATATTATTAAATATTTTGTTTTTAGTTTTAGAATTGGAGATAGACATTAAAATCCCATCAACCTGTGCATTTAATAACGAATTGATATTACCTGTTTCTAATTTTTCTTGATCATGGGTTTGGCAAATTATAACGTGATACCCTTTAGGGTACAATTCCTCTTCAATACCTCTAATAACTGAAGCGAAGAAGTTACTATCTATTCTAGGTACTATCACACCAACATTATAACTTTTGCCACTTTTAAGTGCTCTGGCTAAGGTGTTTTGTTCATAGTTCATTTCAGTAGCAGTATCCTGAACTAATTTTCTCGTTTTTTCACTAATTTTAATATTATTATTAAGAGCCCTAGATACCGTTGCTGCTGTTAATTCTAACTTTTTAGCAATATCATAAATAGTTACTTTTTTCTTCATAATTTTGATTAACGATATGACTCGTAAATTTACATCTTTTATTTATATTAAAACTTTTGTTTTTAGAGACTAAATTTACTAATATTATGTAATCGATTGCACAAATAATAATTATTATTAATTAAATGAAAATTTGCTATGATAAAATTTTTTAAACTAGTCTGTGTAATAACATTTTTATTAGGTTGCCTGCTTCCTTTGAATTGCAGTAGCGATGATGCCAATGATGAGAATCCATCTGAGAATCCTTCGGAAATTTTAGTAACAGCTATCTCGATATTTGGAGCCAATATCAGTAATGGAGGTTCTAATCAGTTATCTGTTGGAGTCGTTCCCAACAATGCAACTAATGCTGCGGTAACTTGGAGTGTTTCTGATACTTCAATTGCTACAATTTCTGAAACTGGATTATTAACTGCAGTATCCAATGGAACTGTGACAGTGATTGCCTCAGCAACCGATGGTTCTGGCGTTTCCGGAGAAAAAGAATTTGCAATTGCTGGCGTTGCGGATAATGTTGAAGGGGTTGTCGTTCAAACTTCCGCAGAAATCTTAACAGCAATTGCAAATGCGTCTCAAGGAGATACTATTTATGTTATTGGCGGAGAATATATGTTCACCTCAACCATACAAATTACAGGTAGTGGAACTAACGGGAATTTGATATCAATTTTACCGTATCCTACCAATACGATAAGACCTAAATTTAATTTTTCGTCTATGTCTGAAAATTCATCCAATAGAGGCATTGAGTTGTCTGGAAGTTATTGGTATATAAAAGGCATTGATGTTTTTGCAGCTGGAGATAATGGGATGCATATTACGGGAGATCATAATTTAATTGAATTTTGCACTTTCAGTGAAAATGCAGACACTGGATTGCAAATAGATAATGGAGCTGTAAATAACACTATTTTGAATTGTGACTCTTTTTTTAATGCAGATTCTACATTAGAAAATGCAGATGGATTTGCGTGCAAACTCAATGCAGGATCTGGAAATAAATTTTTTGGTTGTAGAGCTTGGCAAAACCTCGATGATGGTTGGGATGGCTATTTAAGAGAAACAGATAATGTTACAACTTATTATGAAAATTGCTGGGCGTTTAAAAACGGATATTTGATGAATGGAACTGTTGGTGCTGGAGACGGTAATGGTTTTAAAACTGGAGGAAGTGACGATAAAACGTTAAAGCATAATGCGAGTTATAAAAATTGCATATCTGCAGGAAATCTTTTTGATGGATTTGATCATAATAGTAATAGAGGTGATATTGAAATTTATAACTGTTCAGCATTTAGCAATGGTAGAAATATAAGTTTTAGCTCTACAAATATTATAAATTCCTTAATTATTAAAAACACGTTGTCTTTTGACGGAAATACTAATGATAGCTTTTCGGCAACTACAGCTGATATTACAAATAACGGTTGGCAAAATGGATTAGTGACTTCTGCAGCAGATTTTGTGTCTATTGATATAGATCTGCTAGCATCACCAAGAAATGAAGATGGGAGTTTGCCAAGTATTGACTTTTTAAAGTTAATTTCTAGTAGCGATTTAATAGATGCAGGAGTAAATGTAGGATTACCTTTTAACGGATCTGCACCAGATATAGGAGCATTTGAATTTGAATAATTGTATCAACTAACATTTAAGAAACAGCCTTTAAAATAACTATTTTAAAGGCTGTTTCTTATTATTTAGATACCAATTAAACTATTGGCATAAACCTCTATATTATTATAATTTTTATCTAGAGTGTTTGACTTAGCGTCTTGTATTTTACACTTTAATTTAAGTTTTCTCTCCCATTTATTTGGTATGCCATCATTATCTGTATCTTTTTTTGCACTTTTAGATGTAATGATAGGCCAACCACCAACATCTTTTTGAGAGTCTATTATACCATCTTTATAGTTGGCATTTCCTTTTTCAACATTTTCTACGACTCTTTGGTCTGCGCTATCTCTAAAAATATTTGAGCCAGCATATTTTAAAACTTCTTTATATGCTTCATCAGCAGAAGTTGTTTTAATATTGTTTGATATATCAAAGGACGTGTTGGATTTTGCCAGTTCTGGGTTATCGCATTGTACGCCTCCATTCCAGTTATTAGCTGATATTTTAGGGAAATTGTAGACGACATTTCCATTCACGTAAAACGCTCCGTAAGGTTCAGATGGACTAACAATTCTATCAAGCTTTGAAGAAGTCGTAGCGGGTCCTGCTTTAAAATAATTATTTATGATATTATAAGAGCCTTTTTCACCACCATAAATATTGTTTTCTCCCCAATTATATATGACATTATTTCTGAAATCTACAAATTCATTTTCAGAATTCTCTGTCGTTGAAGAACCGCTAAATCTAGGGTTTCTACTATTATTACTAACCAGTAGGTTGTGATGAAAAGAAGCTCTAACGCCTCCCCAAATTCCGCCATAACCATGCGATCCCTTACTATGTATGGAATTATTTAATGCTTCGGAAATAATGCACCATTGTAAAGTAAAATCTTTATTGTTATAAAAGGATGCATTTTCATCTGTTCCCCAGCTTATGGAGCAATGATCTATAATTACATTATTGGTATCTCTACAGCCAAGAGCATCTCCTTCTATGTTGTTAACGTCTCCCATTCTAAATCTCAAATAACGAATTATAACATTATTAGATTTGATAGTTACGGGATAACCTTTAATTGTGATGCCACCTTGAGGTGCTGTTTGTCCTAAAATGGTTAAATCACCTCTATTGATGTCTAATTTAGATGCAAGTTCTATAGTCCCAGAAATTTCAAAAATTATTATTCTTGGTCCCTTTTTAAGAATACCTTTTCTTAAGCTTCCTTCACCGTCATCATTTAGATTGGTTACTTTATAAATTATTCCATCTCTTCCACCTGTTGCGTACTTGCCAAAACCTTCGGCAGTTGGAAATGCCAATTGCTGGGAAAAGCCCAGATTGGATAATAGTAAACCAGAAATAAATAATAAATAAACTGTTTTAAACATAGATTTTTCCGAAGAATTTAAAGTTATAAAAAAAGGAGGAATGCTTTTGTTCATACTTCCTTTTAAAGACTAATTTAAAATTAAAGATTATTGTAACCAACGTGGGTCACCAACGTTGTCGTCTATTAAAGATTGTGTTGAAACTGAGAAATCACCATTTTCTGCATTTGCATATCCAGGATCTAAGGTTGTAAATGTTGTTGAGTCATCAAATCTTGTGACTGAGGGATCATATAAGGTTGGTGCGTTAAAATAGTTGTTATTTTGAAATGTAATGAATTCATCAGTAGCATTATTATCAGAATAGCCTTCAATTTCGGTATCTGTAATTAAATTGTTTCTTGATGTGATATCATTAGCATCAAATCTTACATAAAATAATCTTCTGCTACTAGAATTTGAACATGCATATAATGTGCAATTTTCTAAAATCACATTACACGTCACTCCAGTACTATTAGATGTTCCAGCTGCATCGATTCTAAAAAAGTCTCTTCCTGGAGCACAATTGTTAAAGGTGCTTGTATTAAAATTCACATTTAAAACATCAGAGTTTCTGAAGTCAAAAAAGTCTCCTCCACTAGTTAAGACATTTGTTACTATACAATTTTCAACAGTAATTGATTGAACGATAGCATCTGTTTCATTACCAGCAATAAACGATCTGTTATAATCGTGTACGTTACATCCACTAACCAATAGCGAATTATAACTACCTGCTGCGGAGTACCTTACTGTATCTGTTAGGTCTAAAGGGATATCACCTGTTAAATCCAAATCAATTAAACTTACATCTGTAGCGCCATTCACTATAGAAAAACTTATCTTTAATAAAGGTTTTTCAAAACTTAATAAACCTCTTATTGTTAACGGTTTATCTATTGTTGCTGTTCCTGTTTGCATTGTGTAATCTCCTGCATCAAGTACTAAAACATCTCCAGGAGCTGCATCGGCAATCATTTGGAATAAATCATCAGTAGGAGTTACTAAGATACCATCACCTATATCAATACCAGTTGTAAAATTCTTATTACCTCTTACTGTGGTATTATTCAATAATTGAGCATCATATGTAGTTTCACCTGTTAAACCAGTAATTACAGCTATTCCATCTGTAATTTCTTGAGGTGTAAGATCACGTACAATATTACCTGGGTTGAGAACAATTTGTGTTACTGCGCTATTAGGCAACCATCGTAATGTAGCTTGTGTCGCTAAAATATCTCCATCCTCAGAAGGAAAAAATAACTGTTCTGTATCTGTAGTAGCTGTAGTAGTAGCATAAGTGGAATCTTCTAAACCTCTTGTACTAATTGCTTTAACGCGAATATAATACAGTGTTTCCTGACTGAGCTCAAAAAGCACAGGAAGATCGCTAGAATTTACCTGAGTCGCTACTACAGGATTACTAAAGTCTGCGTTCTCGCTAATTTCTACAAAATATAGACTAACATCATCTTCAGTTTGCCAAGTTAATTCTATAGATGTTTGGGTTCTAATTTGAGAAGATAAATCGACAGGCGCAAATTCTCTTGAAATTTGAAGCTCATCTATCAATTCATCTTCATTTTGACAATTAGTGAAAGTAAATAGTAAGATTACTACTAGAGCTATTGATTGTAATGAATGTTTTGTTTTCATAATTATAAGTATTTTTTAATTATTTTCTAGTAACCGTAATCGTTTACTAATTGACCATTACTAGCATCTATAAAGACTTGCCATATTGGCCAGAACTGCCTGTCATCTGGATTTACACCAGGTTTATACAATGAGTTTATTGTGTCATCTTCTAACATTGTCCAATCAACAGCAGAAAACTCTGGACCTGGATTTTCATCTTCATCTCTGTTTAAACCATAAATGTCTAATGTCTCACCATCTTCTTCGTATTTAAAATACAAGGTTGTTGGCACATCACTATATTCGCCTGTTCGGTTCTTTAAATTAAACATCTTTGCTTTTGCTTCATCAAGATTGGTTCCCAATAAATTCCATCTAATTAGATTTTGTTTACGAATCATTTCACCTGTAAATTCATAATTATATTCTTCAATTATGGCATCTAACATGGCTTGTTGGCTTCCCAAAGCATTTACATAAGCGTCAACTTTTTCAGGATGTAATTCCGAAGGAAAAGCTCTCATTCTAATTTCTTTTAGATAAGGTGCTGCTGCACCTGGGCCCTGTAATTCATTTGCAGATTCCGCAGCAATTAAAAGTACCTCTGCATAACGCATATATATTTTATTAACCCCATCATCATTAGTAGATGTTACATAACGGTTCATCCACTCATATCTATATTTTCCAAAATACCAAGTGTTTAAACCTACGAGCTCTTGTTGTGCTATTCCTTCAATAGGATTTCCCCATTGATATGGCACACAAGTAACATCTCTTCGCGTATCAGCTTCATCAAAATCGTAAAAAACTGTTGGGAGTGGGCCAGCGATACCTCCTCTTGGTTGTCCAGTGTGTTGATCAACACCACGATGTCTAACCGCAAAAGAGAACAATACTCTACCACGACCATCTGCAAAAGGAATCTCCCATAAGGATTCATTACCAGCAGCCAGGACTTCTTCATTATAATTTCTCCAAAATGTTTCGAAAGAAGGATTTAAACTTGCTGTACCGCTATTAATAACATCATTTGCCTCGTTTAAAGCTAAAGTATACATGTTTGCAACCGATAAAGCAGGATCGTTAGCTCTTCTTATGCCATCTGGATATTGCTGAAAACCACTAGCAACCAGTGCCAATCGTGCTCTAAAAGATTTGACAAATGCCTTGTTTATTCTTTCAGTAGTTGTTGTTTGTGCAGTTTCATTTGGCCAAGCAACCAGAGTTGCTGCTTCTCCTAAGTCTTCAATAATTTTTTTGTAGATGACTTCTCTATCCGTTTTTGGAATAAATACTGTTTCGGCTACTATAGGTTCAAAACGATATTGTACGTCGCCCCAAGCCTTCATTAAATCTGCATAATAAATAGCTCTTAATGTAAGTGCTTCACCAAGGTATTGACCAAGAACTGTTCCTGGTTCTGGATTACCATAGGTACGTAAACCTCTAATACAAATATTAGCACGTTCAATTCCAGCATACATTTGAGCCCAAGCATTGTTTTGTGTATTCATTTGTGAATTACTAGGCGTCGCATCATAGATCATTAAAGCACCTTGTGAGCTTCCATCTTCATCAGAGCTATAATTGTATTCGGAATCGGTATTGAAACCATAAAATGGAATAAAACGTCCTCTATATGAATTTGTCTGTCCCATTGGTTCAACAATGCCATCAATAGCACTTTTTGTTAAATCTGGTGAAGAAAATATCACAGATTCGTCTAATGTTGATTGTGCAGGAGCCTCTAAGAAATCACCATCAAATTCTTCACAAGATGTGAAAAATCCTGTTGCTAGTATTCCTAAAATTATAATTATTTTTTTCATTTTTAAAAGCATTTTTTATTTAAAAATTAAGGTTAAAACCAAACACGAATTGTCTGCTTCGTGGGTAAGGTGAATAGTCAACTCTAGGCGTTAAAGGGGTTCTTCTTCTTGTTGAAACTTCAGGATCCAAACCAGAATAATTGGTTATAATAAATACGTTATTTGCAGTTGCATAAAACCTCAATTTATCAACACCTAATTTTGTTGTAATAAATTCCGGTAACGTGTATCCTAAGGTAAGTGTATTTAATCTAATGTAAGAACCATCTTCTACAGCCCAATCACTAAATACATTTCTTTGCATAAAAGGAGACCAAAGTGTTGTATTTGCATTTAAAGCCTCTAATTGAGTTGGATCTGTTGCTAATTGACCTGTTGCAGGATCAAGATTTGTCCATCTATTACCATCTGCCATTATAGTACTTAAATTTCTATATTGCCCATTTTGGGTAGCTGTTGTGAATTCTATTTTATTAGCATTATATACATCAAATCCAACACTCCAATTGAACGCTGCAGAAAAATCAAAACCGTAGGCATATCCACTTAAAACCATACCTCCAATATGATCAGGATTTGCATTACCAATTACCGTGTTATCATCTTCATTTACAACACCATCTCCATTAATATCCTTTAACTTTAAAGAACCAGGCATGACTTCTCCAATTACAGTACTATTATCTACAACACCTTCCTTAAGTGTATATTCACCAGTTGCTACATCATAATCAAAATCTGATACCTCATATCGTCCATCATTTTTATATCCATACATTAAACCGATTGGATCACCAACTTTTACTATATAATCAGTTCCAATTTGTGATGAAGCCCAATTCGTGCTTGCTCTAATGTCTATTAATTCACCAAGTGAGTTTACACGATTGTCATTAAGCCCAATGTTAAATGCTAAATTTAATCCATATTTTTCTTTTTCAATAGCTGCAATATTTAATGAAGCTTCAACTCCTGTATTTTGCAGTTCTCCTATATTTCTATATTGAGCTTCATAACCTGTACCTGGAGTTGGAAATAGAAGTAATAAATCTTGAGTAACATTTTTATAAAGTTCAAATGCTCCGCTTACACGACCGTTAAACAAGCTATAATCTAAACCAATGTTTTGAGACACTGTAGTTTCCCACTTTAAATCTGGGTTTGCTAAAATATCTGATGGCGCTAGATAGTTGGGAACGTTATTTATAAAATTGGTAGTTGAAGAGGTGAAACTTTGTACTGTTTGACCAGTCGGTATATTGTTATTCCCAGACTCACCATAACTTAATCTTAATTTCAAAGCAGTAAGCCAGTCAACATCTTCTAAGAAAGATTCTTCAGAGATTTTCCAAGCTAGTGCTCCAGATGGGAAGTAGCCCCAAATATTATCTCCTAAAAATTTACTTGATCCATCAACACGATAAGTAGCGGTTAACAAATAACGATTTTTAAAAGCATAGTTAGCGCGACCAAAAAATGATAATAATTTATCTTCTGGACTATAAAAATTATCTACAGAAAAATTTTGACCTTGTGTAGTTAAAACTAGAGCATTTTCAAAACCGAAACCATTAGGTAAACCTTGAACTTCACTGGTCACGAGATTATTTTTTGTAACAATCATTTCTTCTCCAACTAAAAGATCTAAACTATGATCTTCACCAAAAACATTTTTGAAATCATACCTTAAAGTATTCGCATTTCTAAAAGTTTCATTTTTTCGATCTCTGATTAATAAGGAAGGCTGACCTTGTAGTTCTCCAGGAGGAACGTTGTTGGAATAGTAAGTTGATCTACCATAAAAGCGATAGTCTGATTCGTCTCTCGTGTTTAAACCAAAATCTGATTTGAACTTTAAATTATCAACTATTTCCCAACCAAAACTTCCTAGCATATTCAAATTTCTTCGCAATTGTCTTCTTTGGTTATCATCAGTAGCTACAAAAGGATTAATTAAGTATCCATTTAGTGCTTCATCTGTATTTGTTGTAACTAGTTGTGGAATGGCAATTGGCGAGTAAGCTACACTATATTTAAGTCTTGAATCTGCTGAGGATACTTCATTCTGCTCATTAGCTCCACCACCATTAACTTCAGAATCAGAATAACGTACCGTAAATGCAACATCAATTTTGTCGCTTACATCACTTTGCAATGCAAGTGATAAATTATTTCTTTTAAAGTTTGAACCAATTTGAATTGCTTTTTGATCAAAAAGAGCGTAATTAAAATTGAAATTTATTTTTTCTGAACCTCCTCTTATAGATAGATCACGACTTTGAACTTCCCCTGTGCGACCATAAATTTGTTTTTGCCAGTTATTACCTTTCATGCCAACATATTGGTCATAATCTTGATAAAGTCCAAAAATATCTTCATAGGTTTCTGGAGTATCGTCAAGAAGTGCGTATTCATATTGCCATTTCACATAATCTTCAGGGCTTAGAACATCTATAGTATTGGCAAGTTTATTTACTCCGTAAAACATATTATAGCTCACAGCTATTTTGCCTGTTTTTCCGCTTTTTGTAGTTACAATGACAACACCGTTTGCTCCTCTAGAACCATAAATAGCTGTTGAAGAAGCATCTTTTAAAACACTTATGTTTTCAATATCTGTTGGAGAAATATCATTTAAGCTATTTACAGGAAAACCATCAACGATGATTAGGGGAGAGCTATCCTGAGTTAGTGAGCCTGCTCCACGTATTTTGATATTTACTTCCGCATCTGGAGATCCTTCAGTAGATAATACTTGAACACCTGCTAATCGACCGGTTAAGGTTTCTGCAACATTTTGAATACCTTGTTCTTTTAGGTCATCACCACCAATAGTAACAACAGATCCTGTTAGATCAGATTTTCGGGCTGTACCATAACCAATTACAACAACTTCATTTAAAGCCTCTAGGTTTTGTTTAAGTACAACATTAATTGTGTTTTTACCAGCTACATTTACTTCTTGGGTTATATAGCCTATGTATGAGAACACCAAAGTAGCATTAGCGTTTTCAACAGTTAAAGAAAAGTTACCATCAAAATCTGTTACCGCACCTGTGCTTGTGCCTTTAACTTGAACTGTTACACCAGGCACTGGAGACCCCATTTCCTCATCAGTTACTGTACCAGTAATTGTTTTGCTTTGAGCATGTAAAGATAGATTGAATAGAAAAAATAATGCAAATAGCAATAATGAAAAAGGTTTACTAGAATAAATCCTTTTAATTTTTCTTTCCTTAGGATAGAAAAACAAATATTTAATTAAGTTGTTCCACATGAAATTAGTTAGTTTAAAAGTTGATTTAAAATGTAATCGATTACACAAATGTATTATTAATTTTTAATTATGCAAATATTTGGTATATATTTTTTTAAATTTATAAAATAACGGAGCTAAAAATAGCAAATGTTCATTTTGGTCATTTAATAGGCATCAATATTTAGCAAAATTTGCGGTTTGGCCTTTAAACATTAACTATTTAATTCAATTTTAATTGATTATTTTATAATTAATTCTATATTTTTTACGGAAATCTTAATATATCAGAAAAATTATATAGATTTGTAATCGATTACATTATTGATAAAAATTTAAGAAATGGTTTTATTATTTATGCTAAAAGAAAAAAGAAAGCAAAGATCGATTAATGTCCCTCTTTGTTTGTTATTTATAATGTGTTTTGGTTTAGTGGCCTGTAAAAAGAACAAGGAAAATAAAATAACTTCGGAAAGTGGTCCTTGGAACACAATGAACGAAATTATCGCCAGTGTTAAAGCCCCTGAATTTCCAGATAATGTTTTTAATATTATGGATTATGGCGCTCAGCCAGATAGTGTTTCATATAATACTGAAGCCTTCAAAAAAGCCATTGCTGCCTGTGCTGAAAAAGGTGGAGGAAAAGTTTTAGTTCCTAAAGGAAAGTATTTGACCGGTGCAATACACTTAGATAATAATATCAATTTGCATTTAGAGGAAGGTGCAGAGATTTTATTCAGTACTAACCCAAAGGATTATTACCCATTGGTACCAACATCTTATGAGGGTGTAGAATTTATAAATTACTCACCACTAATTTATGTGAACAATAAAACCAATGTGGCTATTACAGGTAAAGGTGTTCTTAATGGTCAGGCAGGCAATGATAATTGGTGGAAATGGGTCGGAAAAGATACCTACGGATGGGAAAAAGGAATGCCACAACAAAAAGACAGTCTAAACCTTCCACGATTAATGGAAATGGGTCAAAACGGTACACCTCTTGAAGAACGAGTTTTTGGAGATGGTCATTATTTACGTCCAAATTTTATCGAATTTTATGAATGTAAAAACGTGCTTTTACAAGGTGTAAAAATTACTAATGCACCTTTCTGGATAATCCATCCTTTTAAATCTAACGGTGTAACTGTAGATGGTGTAACCGTAGAGAGTCACGGACCAAACAACGATGGTTGTGATCCAGAATATTCAAAAAATGTAATCATCAAAAATTGTACATTCAATACTGGTGATGATTGTATCGCTATTAAAGCAGGACGAGACGCAGAAGGTAGAAGAGTGGCCATTAAAAGTGAAAACATCGTCGTTCAAAATTGCAAAATGATAGATGGTCATGGTGGTGTGGTCATTGGTAGCGAGATGTCTGCAGGTGTTAGCAATGTCTTCGTAGAAAATTGTACCATGGATAGCCCTAATTTAGATAGAGCCATACGTTTAAAAACAAATTCAAGAAGAGGTGGTACTATTGACGGTGTTTACGTTAGAAACGTCAATGTTGGGCAAGTGAAAGAAGCAGTATTAAAATTAAATATGCATTATGCAACTTATACCAATCAAACTGGTGAGTTCATTCCAGTAATTAAAAATATAGTGTTAGAAAATATAACGGTTAAAAATGGTGGTTACTTTGGGGTTTTAGCAAAAGGCTATGAAGAATCACCAATTACAAATATTACATTGAAAAATGTAAGAATAGAAAAAGTAGATGAAGCCTTTTCTTTAGAACATGTTAAAAACTTAAAGCTTATAGATACTTATATTAATGGATCTTTAATGCAAAGCCCACCAGATACAAAAGAGTGAATCTATACTATTGATATAGACCAACCATGACAAATTGATTAATAGCAGTAATTTGTTTTATGTAAGCCTGGTGATAATGATCAGGCTTATTTTTTAAAATTTTAAATCAAACGATATGTATAAGCTCATTGCAATATGCCTTTTCTTATGTATGGTTTCTTCAACAGCTCTTGCATTGCAGAGCATTCAAAAAGATACGTCTTATACAGTCAATAGTTCTTTCAACAAATACAAGAAAAATTTTCCTCAAATTGAAATCGTAAAACCAAAACAGTTTGAGAATGTAATAGAAACCGAAAATATTCAATACAAAACCTTAGAAAAAAGAAACCTTTGTTTCGATGCGTTTATAAATACTTCGGAAAACAATCCAGCAGTTATTTTAATTCATGGAGGTGGATGGAAGTCTGGTGACAAATCCCACATGAAACCTATGGCACAATATATAGCTTCAAAAGGCTATTCGTGTTTTGCAATAGAATACAGATTGTCTGACGAAGCGCAGTATCCTCAAGGTATTTATGACCTCAAAGAAGCGATTCAATATATTAAATCCAATGCTGCAAGATTCCGAATAGATACAACGAGAGTCGCTATTTTAGGAACGTCTTCTGGTGCACAAATGGCGACTTTGGTTGGTGCAACAAACAACAATTTAAAGTTCGAGGAAAAAACAGATTATTCCATGTCAACTACTGTACAAGCTATTGTGAATTTAGATGGTGTTTTAGCATTTGTTCATCCTAAATCCAGTGAAGGTAAAATGGCAAGTTGGTGGCTGGGTGGAACTTCAGAAGAAAAACCTGAAATATGGGAACAAGCATCAGCTTTATCCCATACAGATGAAAATACACCACCAATTTTATTCATCAGTAGCCCATATGAACGTTTTCAAGCTGGACGAGAAGAGATGATTGAAATTTTAGACAAACACGATATTTATAACCAGGTTGAAAATTTCCCAGACAGTCCACATACCTTTTGGTTATTCCATCCTTGGTTTACTGACACCGTAAATTACATCACAACATTTTTAGACAAAACACTTAAAAATAATAAAAAATGAAAACACTAAAATTTATAATGGCGCTATGTTGCGCAACATCAATTATAGCTTGTAAATCAGAGAAAAAAGAGGAAAATAAAGAAGATATTTCAGTAGAGAAAGAAGTGATGGAAACATCAAAAACATATGCTGAAATTTCTATTGCTGAAGGAGGCAAATGGATTGATGGCACGAGAGGTCATGAAGAATATGATGGTGGTACTTCATTCAAAAATGTTCAAGAATTGCGAGTTCCAGATAATCACACCGACCATTCTTGGTACATACGTTATGAGGGTCCAGGTTGGGAAAGTAATAAAATAGGTTACCGTTTATATTTAGATTGGCGAAATGCAATTGATATCTTCGGAAAAAAAACCGACACCATGGTGTTGTCTAAAGTCGGTCAAGATGGTTTTGATTCCTATCACGAGCCAGAACCTTGGGGACAAGATATCTTAAAAGTCGGTAGCGGATTGGGAATTGGCTCATTAGGTCGTTTGGTTGATGAAAAAGTAATGCATTTTAAAGAGGTTGATTCTACATTTGCTTCGATACAAAATAACTCAGATGCATCTTCTGTCATTATAAATTATAAAGGCTGGAAAACAGGTGGAGATACGATTGATTTAAAATCTACATTGACTATTGGTTCAGAGCAGCGATACACGAAGCATACGATTGAACCTTCAAAAGCAATTGAAGGGATTGTTACAGGAATTATCGATCATGGTGTAAATTATTTTCAGAAAGAAAGTGAGAACAAAAAGTGGGCTTATATAGCAACTTATGGTGAACAGACTTTGGTGCCAGACGATTTAGGAATGGCTATTTTTTATGAAGTTGAAACCACTTCCGAAGTCAAAAAAGGAGAACATGATTATTTAATCGAATTTAAACCAACAACAAAACCTGTATTTTTTTACTTCTTGGGAGCTTGGGAACAAGAAGTTGATGGCATTAAAACGGAAGCGGAATTTTTAACCTATTTAGACGGATTGCTTTCAGAATTAAATTCAAATAACACATTATAATGAAATTTTCATTTAGAGCAATTTGTTTATTTCTGCTTCTAGCTAGTATTCAAAAAACGACAGCTCAAGAAAAAACATACTCTATTGAAGATTGCGTAAATACATTTTCCAAAGACAAAGCCATCCCAACAAAAGTGGGATATCAATACTGGTTTGCAGATAAAGATTTTTTAGATGGAAGAACGCTTAAATTAAGCGTAGTGGCACCTGGTAAATCTACTCATGCACCACACCAACATCCCGAAGATGAGTTTTTCTTTGTTTTGGAAGGTAAAGCCAAGTTTCATTTAGACGGAAAAGAAATGGTAGTTGAAGCAAATACAAGCTTGTATTGTCCATCCAACAGCATGCATGGAATAAGCAATGTAGGTGAAACAGAATTAAAATATTTAGTCATAAAAAAATACGAAAAGAGTAATTAGTTAAGATGAAAAATATAACACTCATAGCGCTATTAGTATTCAGTTTTTTTACAAGTTGTAAAGAAGAAAAGAAGCAAGTTGAAACAGAAGAGTCTAAAGTTATATTAGAAATTTCAGACACGCTCAAATGGTCAGAACGTATGGCATTGTCTGAAATTAAACGCTTTCCAGACCCAACATTGCTTGATTTTAGAGACAAACCAAAATGGAGTTATACCAATGGTTTGGTATTGCAAGCTATGTCTAGAGTTTATGAGCAAACCAATAATCAAAAACTGTACGATTACATTTACGATTATACCAACAGAATGATTAACGAAGATGGTGCTATTGAAACTTATAAATTATCAAATTACAATCTCGATATGATAAAATCTGGAGATGCGGTTTATTATGTATACAACAAAACTGAAGAGCCAAGATTTAAAAATGCAATGGACACACTTCATAAGCAATTGGAAGGTATGCCAACAACGTCTGAAGGTGGTTACTGGCACAAAAAAGTCTATCCAAACCAAATGTGGTTAGATGGTGTTTACATGGCAGAACCTTTTCACGCCAAGTACACAAAATCATTTATGGAAGGTGAGGATGCTCAAAAAACATATGATAAGATTGTGCTTCAATTCGATTTAATTGAAAAACATAACAGAGACCCAGAAACCGGATTGTACTATCACGGTTGGGATGAAAGTAAAGAACAAAAATGGGCAGATCAAAAAACAGGATTGTCACAACATTTTTGGTCCCGCGGAATGGGATGGTACGGGATGGCATTAGTAGATGTGTTGGATTATTTACCAGAAAATCATCCAGGAAGAGCAAGAATCATCAAATATCTCAACCAATATGCAGAAGCTATTGTAAATTATCAAGATGAAAGTGGTGCATGGTATCAAGTGCTCAATTTACCTCAAAGAGATGGGAATTATCTCGAAGCCACTGGAACAAGCATGTTTACCTACACTTTAGCAAAAGGTGTCAATAAAGGCTATCTTCCAGAAACATTTTTAGACCATGCTAAAAAAGGATTTCAAGGTATTTTAAATGAATTTATCACTGTGGAAGAAAACGGTGTCGTAAATCTTAACAAATGTTGTGGTGTCGCAGGTTTAGGTGGCAATCCATATAGAGATGGTTCGTTCGAATATTACATTGGCGAAATCATTAGATCCAATGACCCAAAGGGAACAGGTCCTTTTATAATGGCTGCTTTAGAACTGGATAAATAAGAAAACTATGAATGTTATTCAAACAGCATTGTGCTCTTTCGGGATGAGCGGACATCTGTTTCATGCGCCATTTATTGAGGCGCATGCTGACTTCAATTTATATGGCGTTTTAGAACGGACGAAGAATCTGGCAGAAGAAAAATACCCAAAGATTAAAACTTTTCGATCGTTGGAGGCGTTACTTCAGGATGAGGCTATTGAACTCGTCATCGTAAATACACCAAACATCACCCATTACGATTTTACCAAAAAAATAATTGAAGCTGGAAAGCATGTCGTCGTTGAAAAACCATTTACAACTTCTTCTACTGAAGCTGAGGAGTTGATTGATTTAGCAGAAAAGCATAAGGTTAAACTTTCAGTATATCATAACAGACGTTGGGACAGTGATTTTAAAACGGTCAAAAAAGTCATTGAACAAGGCGATTTAGGAAATATCCTTGAAGCAGAATTCCACTATGATAGATTCGAACCAAACTTAAGCTATAAAAAACATAAAGAAACACCAACTGAAGGTGTAGGCAGTTTATACGATTTGGGCTCACATTTAATCGACCAAACACTGCAGTTGTTTGGAATGCCTAAAAGCGTGTTTGCTTCGTTAGATGCATTCAGAAAGAATTCAGAAGTAGGCGATTATTTCGATGTGAAACTGTATTACGATTCAAAATATGTGACTTTAAAATCTAGTTATTTTGTACGAGAACCACTTCCTGCTTATAGCATTCACGGTACAAATGGGTCATTCATAAAATCGAAAGCAGATATACAGGAAAAAGAACTTCAAAAAGAATTAAAACCCAATATCAAAAATTGGGGAATTGAACCCGAATCTGAAAGAGGACTTTTACATATCATAAAAGATGGTAAGTCTTATAGACAGTCTGTAAATACAGAAATTGGCGATTACATGGGGTATTACGATGGAATTTCAGAAGCTATTTTAAATAATAAGGCGTTACCAGTGCTAGCTTCGGAAGCCAAACAAGTCATCCAAATTATCGAAGCTGCTGTTCAAAGCCATAGAGAAAAAAGAATTATTGATTTATGAAAAATTTTCTAGTCATTTTTGGTTTACTTTCTTTTTTGAGTCTTTCAGCTCAAGAGAAATTCGTATCAAACGTTTGGGTGTCCGATAATGGAGATGGTACATATACCAATCCAATCTTACATTCAGACTTTTCAGATCCAGATGTCGTAAGAGTTGGAGAGGATTACTATATGACCGCTTCTTCTTTTACCTGCTCACCAAGTTTGCCAATATTACATTCTAAAGATTTAGTGAATTGGGAATTGGTAAATTATGCACTTCCAAAACAAGTTCCACTGGATGTTTTTAATAGACCACAACATGGCAATGGCGTTTGGGCACCTTGTATTCGATTTCATAATGAAGAATATTACATCTATTATCCAGATCCAGATTTTGGGATCTATATGATAAAAACCAAAGACCCAAAAGGAACTTGGTCAGAACCCATTTTAGTAAAAGGAGGAAAAGGTCTTATTGACCCAACACCACTTTGGGATGATGATGGTAAAGTATATTTAGCCTATGCTTTTGCAGGAAGTCGCGCAGGCATAAAAAGCTTATTGGTTATCGATACAATGAATGTGGAAGGCACCAAAACCAATGACGATGAGGTGATGATTATTGATGGTCATCAAGACGAATCGACCATTGAAGGCCCAAAATTTTATAAACGAAATGGGTACTATTACATTTTTGCACCAGCAGGTGGCGTTTCTACAGGTTGGCAAACTATTTTAAGATCTAAATCCGTTTTTGGACCTTATGAAAAAAAGAAAGTGTTGCATCAAGGTAATACAGACATTAATGGACCACATCAAGGTGCTTGGGTAACCACACAAACTGGTGAAGATTGGTTTTTTCATTTTCAAGATAAAGGTGCATATGGTCGTATTGTACATTTGCAACCCATGACGTGGAAAAATGATTGGCCAGTAATGGGAGTGGACCAAAATAATGATGGCATTGGAGAGCCTGTTGCCAAATTCAAAAAACCGAATGTTGGCAAAACACATTCAATCGTTACACCGCCAGACTCAGATGAATTTAACCAACCCAAGTTAGGTTTGCAGTGGCAATGGCAAGCAAACCCAGAAGTGTATTACGGTTTTCCAACATCCTTGGGACATTTTACAATGTATTGCAGACCAAAGCCTGAAGATGCAGTTAATTTACACCCAGTTCCAAATTTATTATTGCAAAAATTTCCTGCAGAAGAATTTACAGCAACAACAAAATTGACTTTCAATGCTCGTCACGACAATGAAGAAGTAGGTTTTTTGATTATGGGATTAGATTACAGCTATATTCGATTAAAACAAGAAGAAGGCAATTTGTTTCTATCTCAAGTAATTTGCGAAGATGATGACAAAAATAAAGCGGAAACGGAAACTGATAAAACTAGAATTGACACAAACACAGTTTATCTTAAAGTTAAAGTCAGTAAAGGCGCAATTTGTGAATTTTTCTATAGCTTAGATAATAAAACATTCAAATCCATTGGAACTAAATTTAAAGCCAGAGAAGGCAAATGGATAGGTTCTAAAATAGGTTTTTTAGCTTTAAGAGAAGGTGTTACAAATGATGCAGGAAGTTTGGATATTGATTGGATAAGGTTTTCAAAATGATAAAAAAAAGGTCTTCAATAGCGTTCATAATTTCAGTAATTTTAGTTGTTGCATGTATTCAGTCCTGCAAAAATGAAAAGTCTGCAGAAGTTCCTTTTAAAGTAAATACAAAGTTGTTCAATCAAAATAAAAAAGATGATTTAGGACTTAAAGTTCCTGACGGAATAGAGACGTTCACTGTCTTCAGTCCTTCAGATTCAACTGATCATTTTAGCAATGGTGTTGTAATGACCGTTTTTAAGAATACTTTTTATTGTCAATGGCAAAGTTCTTTAAAGGATGAAGATTCAGAGGACACTTGGGTAGCATACAGTAGAAGTGAAGATGGAACGCATTGGTCAAAACCTAAAGTCTTATCCAAAACTTTAGAAAATGGTTATTGCACATCTGGTGGTTGGTGGAAACATGGAGATACTCTTGTCGCCTATATTAATGAGTGGCCAAATAACGTAACACCAGAAGGCGGATTTGCTTTTTACAAGACAAGTATTGATGGCATTAATTGGTCAGAAAAACAACCAGTTTTAATGATTGATGGCACACCATTAGACGGTGTTTTTGAGCAAGATCCTCATGCGTTACCAGATGGACGTATTGTTGGAGCAGCTCATTTTCAACCAGGATTGATAGTGTCACCAATTTATACCGATGATCCTTTAGGAATTAGTGGTTGGAAACGTGCTGAATTTTTTAATAATTCAATTAAAAAAGATATTTCTCGCGAAATTGAACCTAGTTGGTTTTTGCAAGAAGACAATAATTTAGTAATGGTATTTAGAGATCAAAATAGCACGTATTTTAATATGGCTTCTGTAAGTGGCGATCGAGGAGAAACATGGACAAAGCCTGTAAATACCAATATGCCAGATTCAAGATCTAAACAAAGTGCAGGTAATTTTAAAAATGGTACAGCTTTCATAATTAATAATCCAGTAAACAATAAAACTAGAATGCCTTTAGTGTTAACATTGAGCGAGAACGGGAAATTATTTAATACGTCATATATAATTAGAAAAGGTGGTAAAGATATTCAGCCATTGCGTTATGAAGGCACCTACAAACGGTTGGGCTATCATTATCCAAAATCCTTTATTTGGAATAACAATCTCTATATTTCATATGCGACAAATAAAGAAGATGTAGAATACACCAAGGTTCAATTAACCAGTTTAACTTTAAATTGAAAATCATGGAGATAAAAAACATAAAGTTAGTTCTCATTTTTCTAATCACAATGGTTAGGGTCTCAAGTTTGTATGCTCAAGTCCATGATAAATCTTGGCGAGATATTATTCATAAAAAAGAAGCTGCATGGTTTGTTACTTCGGAAGCAAAACAAATAGCAACCAATGTGTTGCTCTATCAACGTAATATTGGTGGTTGGCCAAAAAATGTACAAATGCACCTTCCGCTTTCCGAAGAACTAAAAGAAGGACTACTGGAGAAGAAAAAAACCAATGATGGTGCCACAACAGATAATGGCGCGACCATTCAAGAACTCTTGTTTTTATCAAAAATATATGCGCAAACAAAAGACGAAACCTATAAAAATGCCTTTTTAAAAGGACTGGATTATATCTTAGAAGCTCAATATGATAATGGTGGTTGGCCACAATTTTACCCTTTGAAAAAAGGATATTATACGCATATTACTTACAACGACGATTCAATGGTCAATATCATGAATTTTCTGAAAAACCTTAAAGACAATACCAGTTATTATTCAATAGTTCCATCAAAATCCCAATTAGAAAAAATCAATGAAGCTTTTAAAAAAGGAGTCGATTGTATCTTAAAAACCCAATACAAGCAAAACGGAGTATTAACTGCTTGGTGCGCGCAACATGATGCAATTACATTAGAACCTGCAAAAGCAAGAGCTTACGAATTGCCTTCATTAAGTGGAGCGGAATCCGCCAACATTGTACTCTTGTTAATGTCGATTGAAAATCCATCAAAAAACATTATTACAGCAATAAATAGTGCGGTAGATTGGTTTGAAAAAACCAAGATCACTGGGTTACGTGAAGATCGAATATACAATGAAAAAGGTAAAACGATTAGTAAAAAAATGGTTTCTGACGAAAATGCTCCAGCCATTTGGGCACGTTTTATGGAATTAGAGGATAACACACCTTTTTTCTCTGATAGAGATGGCATTAAAAAAGCGACCTTAGCCGAAATAGGGGAAGAGCGCAGAAACGGTTATGCTTGGTACAAAAGTGACCCTCAAAAGGTATTGGATCGCTATCCAGCATGGAAGAAAAAGTATAATCCCTCAGACAAAAAAGAGCCAAAAGATGCGTTTAATATGGTCGTAGCACAAGATGGAAGTGGCGATTATACATCTATTGTTGAGGCTATAAATAATACTAAAGCCTTTCCGTATGATAGAATAACCATTTTTATAAAGAATGGTGTTTATAAGGAAAAAGTAAAAATCCACGAGTGGAATCAAAATTTAGCTCTGGTAGGTGAAAGCAAGGAACACACTATTATTACTTATGATGATTATTTTAACAAAATCGGTTTAGGCAGAAATAGCACCTTTCACACGTACACCCTTTTAGTGGAAGCTAATAATGTAATTCTTAAAAATTTAACCATTGAAAATACGTCTGGTGAAGTCGGGCAAGCAGTGGCATTATCGGTGTTTTCAGATGAAGTGGCAATAGTTAACTGCAATCTTTTAGGTAATCAAGATACGTTGTATGCATCAGGAAAGGGGAAGCAATACTATAAAGACTGTTATATTGAAGGTACAACCGATTTTATCTTCGGAAGTGCCACTGCTTTTTTCGAAAATTGCCAAATTCACAGTAAAAAAAATTCCTATATAACAGCAGCTTCAACACCAAAAGATTCGCTCTTTGGATATGTGTTTAAAGATTGTAAACTTACTGCAGACAAAGAGGTTAATGAGGTGTATTTAGGCAGACCTTGGCGTATCTATGCACAAACAGTTTTTATAAATTGCGATTTAGGAGGCCATATTTTACCTGAAGGTTGGCATAACTGGTCTAAACCAGAAGCTGAAAAAACCACGTTTTATGGAGAATATAAAAATTTTGGTAAAAGTTTTAAACCAGAAAAAAGGGTCAGTTGGTCACATCAATTAAAAAAGCATGAAGCTCAAAAATACTCGCTTAAAAACGTATTAGGTAACGATAAAAAAACATCTAAAACAGAATGGTATGAAAATCTTTAATATCTATTTTCTTTTAATTTTAGTGGTATTTCAATCTTGCAAGGAAAAAGAAAAGCCAACTGAAACAGAACAACAAAAACAGAATATTACCATTTACACCATCGGAGACTCGACCATGTCAGATAAAGTCAATCCAGATGAAAACCCAGAACGTGGTTGGTGCCAACTGTTACCACAATTTTTGAACGGTAAGGCAACCGTAAAAAATCATGCAACAAATGGAAGAAGTACCAGAAGTTTTATAGATGAAGGTCGATGGGACTCAGTTTATAAACAATTGGAAAAAGGAGATTATGTGTTCATTCAATTTGGACATAACGATCAAAAGTTGACTAATCCTAAACGCTATACCAATCCACATACAGCTTACAGACATAATCTAATAAAGTTTATAGAAGAAAGTAGAGAAAAAGGTGCTAAACCTATTTTATTTACATCCATAGTGAGACGAAAATTTAATGAAGAAGGAACTTTAGTTGACACACACGGAGCTTACCCATTAGAAACGCGTTTGGTTGCGCAGGAATATGATGTGCCATTTATTGATTTGTTATATATAACCGAAAAAATGGAAGAATCTTATGGCGTTGAAGGCTCTAAGAAATTGCATCTACATTTTAAGCCCAATGAAGTTTCATATTTTCCTGAAGGGAAAGAAGACGACACACACTTGTCCGTTTTTGGCGCTACAGAAGTCGCAAAATTAGCAGTCAATGCATTAAATGAAAAAGTAGAAGGTTTTGATGCAATCACTAAAACAAATTAGCATGAAACTATCTTTAAAATATATTCTATTTATAAGTTGCCTTTGCTTCTTCAGCTGTTTTGCACAGCAAGACCGTAAAGTCATTCAATTATGGGAAAATGAAATTCCAGGTGCAATAGAAAATTCAGAATTTAAAGAAATTGAAATCATAAAAGATGCTGTGGTTACTAGTTTGGAGCAAGTGAGTCAACCAACACTTACAGTTTTCAAACCAGAACAACCAAATGGAATAGCAGTTATTATTTGTCCTGGAGGAGGTTACCATCATTTAGCAATCCATAAAGAAGGCTATAAAGTTGCTGAGTGGTTAAATACGCTTGGCATTACAGCATTTGTTTTAAAATATAGATTGCCAAACGATGCCATTATGAAAAACAAAAGCATTGGGCCATTGCAAGATGCACAAAAAGCGATGCGATATGTTAGAAGTAATGCAAGCAATTGGAATCTAAATAAAGATAAAATTGGTATCATGGGTTTTTCAGCTGGTGGACATTTAGCAGCAATACTATCTACCCAATACGATAAGAAAGTTTATGAGGATGAAACGAAAACTAGTGCAAAACCAGACTTTTCAATATTGATTTATCCAGTAATTTCAATGAAAGAGTCTATAACACACAAAGGTTCAAGAACTAATTTACTGGGAGAAACACCTTCGGAAGAACTATTGGACAACTTTTCGAATGACGCACAAATAGATGCTAATACGCCAAGAACCTTTTTAGTACACGCAACAGATGACAAATCGGTTCCTGTAGAAAACAGTATTCAATATTATTTAGGATTAAAACAAAATAACGTTTCTTCAGAAATGCATGTTTACGAAAAAGGTGGTCATGGTTTTGGTTTGGGTAGAAATTCAACTCATCCATGGGTCAACACCTGTGAGCAATGGTTAAAAACAATAATGAATTGATTTTTAAAGCTCCTGCCACTCTGGAGAAAAATAAGTAGATCTCCCTCCAACTTTTATTTTTTCAATGGGAACACCAGTATGAAAGCACTTAGCGCCTTCTTTTCTGTTATGAATAAAAAAATAATCTGGGAAATCTTCGTAGTGAGCATCATTCTTGATGGCGACTTCAATAACATTTTTCATGGCGTCAAAAATAGTTTTAATTTCAGTATTCGATAAATCCTGAACTTTTTTCTTTGGGTGGATTTTTGCCTGGTACAAAATATCATCTGCCATCCAATTGCCAACACCTGCAGCAACGCTTTGATCCATAATGATACTTTTGATATGGGTTTTTCTGTTACTTAAAGAGTTTTTAAAATCCTCTAGAGATAAGTCTCTAGCGTCATCGCTCAAGTTATGTGATTCTTTGTAATCCTCGATAGAATCAATTAGGTCCCACCAACCAAATTTACGTTTGTTCTCAAAAGCGAAGTGAAATCCGTTTTCAAGTGTTAGAACAATGTGCCCAAATCTTGGTCGGTCGTCTTTTTCTTTGTAATAATTAGGTCGTCCAGTCATTCCAAAATGCATCACAAGAATTTTTTCTCCTGAAGTTTCAATAAATAGATATTTACCTATACGAAGGGTTTTGGTTAATTGGTTTCCTATTAAATAACTTTCAAAATCTTTGAGTGGTTTTTTGAGTAATCTTTGGTCTCTACATTCAAATGTTGTTATTGTTTTATGTAAAGATGTGCTGTCAATGTATATTTTGTAACCGTGTACTTCTGGTAATTCTGGCATACGTAATTTCAGTTGTTTTTTTGAGTTAAATATTTTCTTCGGAAATTTTATGTGTTCATGATATGTAAACTTGAAATTTTACATTTCCGAAGTAATGAAAGTCTTGATGGTGCAACCTTTAAACAAAAGCACTGTACCCAGTTATAGCTCTACCTACAATCAAAGAATTGATTTCTTTGGTGCCTTCATACGAATAGATAGCCTCTGCATCTGCAACAAAACGAGCAACATCATATTCTAATAAAATCCCGTTTCCTCCCATAACTTCTCGTGCTCTGCTCACCACATCGCGCGTTCTCATGGAGCAGAAAACTTTGGCAAGAGATGCTTGTTCGTCTGTTAAAAGTCCTTGGTCCTGTATTTCTGATAGTCGATATACCATGGACTTCATAGCTGTAAGATTTGCCAGCATTTCTACCAAATGGTTTTGAATCAATTGAAATTTAGCAATTGGCTTACCAAACTGCTCTCTTTTTTTAGAGTATTTCAAGGCGCTTTCATAAGCACCTCTTGCGCAACCTACCGCTTGCCAAGCGACTCCTGCACGTGTCATTCTTAAAACTTTAGCGGTATCTCTAAAAGAGTTTGCTTTTTGAAGGCGGTCACTTTCAGGAATTTTACAGTTTGTAAGTGTAATAAGCGCATTTTGAACTGTGCGAAGCGCCATTTTGTTTTCTATTTTTTCAGCTACGTAACCTGGATTTCCTTTACGTACCAAAAACCCTTTGACTTGATTGCTGTCAATATCTCGAGCCCAAATAATTATGACGTCTGCAAAGGTTGCATTTCCAATCCATTTTTTTTGTCCGTTTAAAACCCACTCATCACCAACTTTTTGGCAGGTGGTTTCCATACCGCCTGCAACTCCACTTCCCACATTTGGTTCAGTTAGCCCGAAAGCTCCAATGCATTCCAGTTTTTGCATTTTTGGGAGCCATTCTTGTTTTTGCTCTTCGCTTCCGCAGAGATATATTGAGCCCATTGAGAGTCCGCTTTGTACGCCAAAAAAAGTGGAGATAGAGACATCTACTCTGGCTAGTTCTTCTGCAATAATGCCTTCCATTATAAATGGCAGATTAGGGCAGCCATAACCCTCATAAGCGACTCCACAGATGTTGAGTTTTGCTAGTTTTGGTATGATTTCCATTGGGAACTCTGCTTTGTTCCAATAATGGTTTGCTATGGGCTCGATCTCGGTTTCCATGAAATTTCTAACTCGCATTTGGATTTCGCGTTGCTCGTAGGTGAGTTTTAAGTCGTATTCATAAAAATCGCCATCAATAGGAGGCAATTTGTGTTGTCCTTTTTTAACTTTTTCGGTAAGCATTTTTGTGAGCCCGTTTAACTGATTTTCGTCGAGTTCACCTACAGATTTCATGATCTTAGGCAAATCTATCTTTTCTGATATTTCTCCTAATTCTTTGAAGTCGATGTGCTTCATTAAGTGTGTGATTTGTTTTATTTTCTTGAAGAGCTGCATAGATATAAGGTCTTGGTTACTTCTTAAATTTACGCAATTAATTGAAGAGTTCTTTCAAAAAAAGTTAAATACTGAATACAGCGCATGAGTTTAATTTCCGAAGAAAAAATAAAAAACCCCTAAGATTTAACTTAGAGGTTTTTAAGACTAATTCAAGTGGTTATTAATTTATTACAGTTTAATAAGTTTTGAAGTTAAGATTTGACCGTTATTGTTTTCAATTTTAACCAGGTATATGCTCTGTGTTAAATCTGAAATATCATAACTATCGGTCTTTGTGAAATCTCCATTAAAAGTCTTGACTAATTTACCAGTGATATCAAATATTTTTAGGCTAGAAATAGCTTTGTTTGTTTTAAATGATGTGTTTACTGGGTTAGGGTAGATGCTAAAATCTGCATCTATGTTAAAATCATCTGTACTTAATGTAGATGGTGCATTACCAAATATTCTAAATTGCCCTGGAGCAATGTTTACCGTTGCAGCAGAGTATGTTGTGCTTCCAGTATCGTCCATTAAATCAAACCATGTACCACTTGTTGGGAAATTGGTGTTTACGGTTCGCGAAACCACATCAAAGTTTGCTAAAACGATTACATTTCTCAATTCAGTAGTTGGAATTGATGTATCAAAAACATCAATTCTAGGTGTTAGAGTGCCAGAGTTAAGTACGTAATCTCCTTCAAATACTGGTTCGTTTATTTTTAAATCAATTAAACGAGCCCAATCAGCATAGATCTGATTTCTATTTGCATCACCTAACCAGTTTTCTGTCCACTGTGGTTGTGGTTTTGTGGCTAATTTACAATCGCCATCTGTACCTCCTGGTTCATTTACGACACCGTTAGTACATGTGAATATAGAATTGTCCATCCCTAATGCAGCAAAATGCCAAATCATTTTAGGTCCTGGCACAGTAATAGTTACAGCTCCAATTGCAGACATTCTTGATAATGCTGTGTTAAGATCTCTTACGTTATGTGAAGCGGTTGTGTTATTACCAAATTGTGAGGCTTTATACATTAAGCGTTCTTCATCATGACTTTCTGGATATCCCATAACTCTTGGGCCATTAAATTGACTTCTTGATTTATGACCAACACCATTGATATTACTATTAGAACTAAAGCCTAATAAAAGTTGACCGTAAGGACCTGTAATATTTCCCCACATCATGATGCCTTTTCCTTCGGAAAAACGATAGTTTGCCCATTCTTTTTCTTCATTTTCGCCTCCTAAATGCTCAAAAATAACGTAATGATCTGGATCTAACGACCATGAATAATCAGCATATTGCTTTAATACATCGACTCGGTCTTGTTGATAGCTATTGGTACAACCTTCGTTGCTAGCTGTACAATTTTGTGTAAATCCTTTTGTTAAATCCCAACGAAATCCATCAATTTTAAAGTCTTCGACCCAATGTTTAACTACACGTCGGGTATATTCTTGAGTTAAGGGCTGTTGGTGATTAAAATCTGATCCCACGTTATAACTATGTAACGGTATTTGATTAAAGTAAGGACTATCACTACTAGGTTCTCCCCAACCATCACCATCTGGATCATTCATCCACATACGTACCATAGGGTTTCTTCCGAAGGCATGATTTAAAGCGACATCGAGAATTACTGCAATTCCATTTTGGTGACATAAATCAATTAATTCCTTGAACTTTTCCTCAGTTCCATAGAACTTATCGAGAGCCATGTGAAATGATGTGTTGTAACCCCAACTTTCATTGCCTTCATATTCCATTACTGGCATTAATTGAATAGCATTGATGTTCAAATTTTTGAAATAATCGATTTTATCAATTAAATCTTGATAGTTTCTATCTGCATCAAAATCTCTTACCAATACTTCGTAAACAATAAGGTCCTCCTCATTTGGAGGAGTAAAATCATCAACTTGCCAATTGTAAGCAGTTTGTCCTGTTTGTAGCACAGTAACTTCTCGATCTTGACCAATTGGATATTCTGGTAAATTAGGATAAGTAGCAGGTGAAATAAATGGATCATCAAATGGCGATAATACTAACGTTGAAAATGGATCTGCTGTTTTTACAAGAGCAGGAGAATTTGTAACAGGATTAGTATCAAATACCCAATACTGATAGGTTTCAACTTCTCCAGGAGTTAAGCCAGTGATTTCTAACCAATATTTGCCCGTACTAGGATCACGTTTCATGGCATCTGCACTTGTTGGCTCATAGTTATTGAAGCTTCCAGCGACTTGAATAAATTCCTTTCCTGGAGCAGATAGTACTAAAGTAGCTTTTGTTTGGTCTGTAGAATAATTGATACCATCTACTAAATTGGCAGGTATTGCTTGCTCAATTACGTTGCCAATGACATAGACTTCAAAATTTGCTTCTCCTGTATCAGAACTACTTGGAGGCGATCCAACAAAACGTACAATACCACTCTCTGTGATATTAGAAATGGTTGTGCTACAAGCTGGAAAACCACAATTGCCTGTTGAGATAGAAACGTCATTATAAAACACTTCAAAAGTTCCTTGTACTGTTGTTGAGCCTTGAAAGGCAATTGTAGCTGATACTGAAAGATCATCACCGGAGTTTAGTACGACAACATTACTATTAGGTTGTGTTATGTTGATATTTACAGTCCCTACCGGAAATATAAAGTCAGAACAACCATTATTTTTTAATTCTTGGGATCCATCTTCATTTCTAAATACCATCCCAATTTGGGTAGCGCTATTTACTTGCGGTTCGGTTAAGTTGTAATATGTTTCTGGAGTGATAGTAATGCTATATGTACCATCACCATTATTTGTCATTTGACCGATACCATCATCTTGACCATAATTTCCTGTAACACTAAACCCAAAAGCATTTGAGTTATCTCCAATACCAGAATGCATATAGACTTTTGTTGGATTAGAAAATCCATTACAATCTGTTGCTGTACTAGTAATATCAAGTGTAATAGTTACTGGTTGATCTACTTCTATGGCACCAACGTCAAATGAAACTTGTGAATTGGCATATAAACCTATAAAAGCTAATATTAAAAATAATTTTATTTTCATTGCATTTTTTGTTTTAAAAAAAGGCTATGTTGTGAATACATCATAGCCTTTTAATTTATAGTTCAACATTTAAAATGTTGTTTATTACTCTAATGTGATTGTTTTATTTACTGAATCTATAGTCAATAAATAGGTACCATCTGTTCCAACGAAAGCGAAGTTTGAATCATCATCACCTGCATTTACTAAATTAGGATCGATTGTATAACCATCATCTGCATAAAAAGGGTAGTTACGACCAGAATCCCAGTTTGTCGCTTCAGTAAAGAATCTAAAGTTGTTGTTGTCTACGGTACTTTGAAACTGTACGTTTCCAGACCAAACACCATCACCAGTGCACAATAGTTGAACTGGAGTTCCCCAATCCCAACCTGCAGCAGGCAAACCAGCACCCACACCATAAAGTATTTCTACTTCACAGCTATCTGCACCTTCAGGATTACTTAAAGTGATTGTTTTAGCATTCGTATCCATTGTTAAGAAATATACACCAGATGTACCAACAAACTTAAAGTTTGAATCATCATCACCAGCGTTTTCTAAATTAGGATCTATAGTATAGCCATCATCTGCGTAAAAAGGATAGTTACGACCAGAATCCCAGTTTGTTGCTTCAGTAAAGAATCTAAAGTTTGCATCACCATCACTGGTTAATTCAACGTTACCAGAAAAGACACCGTCAGCACTACAAGCAAATTCAACTGGAGTTGCCCAATCCCAACCTGCAGTTGGTAAACCAGCACCTACAGCATATAATGTATCTACTTCACAAATTGCAGCTTCTTCTACACCTGTAGCTTCTGGTAGTACGATTGTTAATGTTTGAACAGGTGAGAACGTCGGCTCTCCACTATCGCCAACTACAGATTTTAATCTAAATGATACCGTACCTGTATTTGGAATATCTGTAGTAGTTGGATCATTGTCAAGACCAGCTTCATTTGCAAAACCTAACATATCGCCAACTGTTACAGCAATTTCATTAGCTGTTGTAGTACCAATAAGTTCAGCATCTGAAAAATCTCCAATGATGGATTTTTGTAATTCATAAGATACGTTTGTTGGTACACCTGTTTCAACAGAATTCCAGGTAAAACGCTCTGCTAAGTTTCCAGCTGTTGCTGGAGTTAAAATATATTCTGATTGAAAAGTATTAGAGAAACTTAATTCAGAAGTATTTGCGATAAAGACAACATCATCTTCTGTCTCGCAAGAGTTAAAGCCTAAAAGGGCAATAAATAATAGGGTTAAAAATTTAATATTTTTCATGTTTTTATTTTTTTTAGTATCCTTCGTTTTGTTGTAAATTAGTATTAACTCCAAGATCTGATGCAGGAATTGGCATTACATCTCTAAAAGCTTCGGTAGTTACACCTTGTGGTACATTTCCTTTAAAAGCCCAAACACCTTGGTCTGAGAATTGTCCGAAACGAATTAAATCTGTTCTTCTATGTGCTTCCCAAAATAGTTCGCGAGATCTTTCAGCAAGAATAAAATCAAGATTTAAGTCACCTTCAGTAATATTTCCACTCATGTCTCCATAAGCTCTTTCTCTCAAAATATTTATATATCCAACTGCTGTAGATTGACTTCCGCCTCCTCCACGTAAAACTGCTTCTGCATACATTAGATAAGCATCTGCCAGTCTAAACATTGGAAAATCTGTATCTATAAAATCACCAGTAGAATCTGATCCTGGATTGCCATTTACGTCTACGTTTCTAAATTTCTCAACTGCATATCCTTGGTTAAAAGGAGATGTAGCTTCAATTTCTTTTGATTGACCATTGGTGAAAAACAATGCTCTACCATCTTCAGAGTTTTCCTCTCCTGGAAATTGCTCAACAAATGTAGGTGTTGTTCTTATTCCAGCCCATCCGCCATTTATACCATAATCACTAGCACTCATTGCTCCTCCAACTGGAGCGTGAACTAAAAATGTCATTCCGCCAAAAGATTGAGTATTTAAACCATCAAAAGTAATTGGAAAAATAACTTCGCTTTGTGTACCGTTTGTATCATTATCTGCTAGAAATAACTGGAAATAAGGATTATTTGCAATTTCATATCCTGCACTAATAATATTACTAGTATAAGTTATTACTTCAGTATTTCTTGAAGTTCCAGTATATACTTCAGCATTTAAATATAATTTTGATAATAACATCCAAACTGCTGCTTGGTCTGCACGACCATATTCATTTTGTCTTGCTCCAATGATATCATCTTCAATATCTAGAAGTTCGGTTTCTATGTAATTGAATAAATCTGCACGTTGAATTTGTTGTGGTAAGAATGCTCCAATAGGATCATTTTCTGTAACAAATGGTACGTTTGCAAATAAATCCATTGCGTGCCAGTAACTCAAAGCTCTCATAAAACGAGCTTCTGCTCTGTAGTTTTGGATTTCTGTTCTTAAATCACCATCTACACCTCTTTCATCTAATTTAGCGGGAGTTGTTTGGCGTAAAAATTCGTTGGTTAATGCAACTTGGTAAAAAAGGCGACTATACATGGTACGAATAAATTCGTTACCTGATGTCCATGTTTGACCATGTAAATCTTTAATAGTACCATCGTTCCAACCAATCAATGCTTCGTCTGTTGTTAATTCTTGCATTTTCCAATACAAACGTAGGTAGTTGGAGAAACCTTCATCAAGTCCTTGTAAATCTGCATTTCCAGCAGGACCATCTTGTCCACTTAGAGAGATTCCAGCATACAATTTTGCTAAAAATTGTTTGTAAGCTGCGGGATCTTCAAAGGCTGCATCTGCTGTAAGACGATTGTCTTCAGGCTGCAAGTCTAGCTCACTTTCACATGATTGCATAAACAATATCATGGTAAAAGCAGCAAAAACTAATTTCAATGTTTTCATCATAGCTTTAAAATATTTATTAGTATTCATTTTTCTTTTTTATTTAAAACGCAAAGTTCAAACCTAAGACGTACGTTTGAGGTCTTGGGTAGAAATTATTATCAATACCGTTATTAATTTCTGGATCAATACCATCATATTTTGTGATGGTTAATACATTTGTTGCGGTAAATGAAGCTCGTAAATTTATGTTGTCAAACGGAATTAAATAACCAATAGAGATGTTATCCAATTTCACGAAATCTGCTCTTTCAATATAAAGATCTGAAAATAAATTTTGATTTTGAAATCCAGTATCTAAAACACTCACATGCGCATTTGGGTAATAATTACCTGGAGCATTTGTAATGGTTGTTGTATTACCTCTATCTGATGCTACGTTATTATACATGTAATTTCCAAGACTATATCTAAATGTAAAACTAAAATCAAAATTTTTATAGCTCAAGTTATTAGTAAAACCACCATATACATCTGGAGTAGCTTTTTTATAAGCTTGTCTATCTGCTTCTGTAATTTGATTGTCTCCATTTACATCTACGTAAGCGCCTTCAATAGGGTTTCCGTTTGTGTCATAAACTTGTCTAAATACAAAGAATGTTGTAGGATCAAAACCTGGTTTCCAAAGTTGAATGTTATTACCAACACCGCCAGATATACCACCTTGAGGTAAAAAGAAGTTTGGATCTCCACTTAAATTAAGCTTGGTGATTTCATATTCTTGTAAAGTGATATTGAAACCCGCGTCCCAATTAAAGTTTTCTGATTGTACTAATATACCATTTAAACTAAATTCTAAACCTCTACTTCTGGTACTACCAACATTTGTCAATAATAAGTCTGAAAGGTTAGAACCTGCAGCAGTAGGAACAGTTGCCAATAAGTCTTCTGTATCTTTGTAATAGCCATCAATGGTACCGGTTAATCTATTATTGAAAAATCCAAAATCCAATGCCAAGTTATATTGACTTGTTTCTTCCCATTTCAGGTCCTCATCAAATTCCTCAGGACGTAAAGTGGTTAAAAACTGATCTCCAATTTGTACAGCTGCGTCTTGAGTTCCAGGTGTATAAAGACCTAGATACGCATAGTTGAGACCAATTTCTTGCTGACCTTGTTGACCATATCCAGCTCTCAATTTTAAATTAGAGAAGAATGAGTCTTGCATAAAATCTTCATTAATAATTTTCCAGCCTATTGAACCTCCCGCAAAACCACTCCATCGATTATCTTCACTAAATCTTGAAGAACCATCGCGTCTATAGGTAAGAGAAACCAAATATCTATCTTTAATATCGAAACTAGCTCTTGCAAAGTAGGATTCTAAGGTATTTCTATTTACGTTAGCAAAACGATCTTGGAAAATACCATTACCTCCAGTGTCTCTTCCGCCAGATTGTCTATAAAATTCTTGGTAAGCATGACCTGCTGTAAGATCAATATTTGTTTCAAGAGATTCAATATCTTTTTTGTAATTAAAATAAAAATCTAGTGATGTGTTTCTGTCAATACCAGTATAAATATTTCTAAACGCAAAAGCTTCTGGATTTAATGGGTTAGCAGCATTAAATTCTTTACCGTCAAGTTCAGAATAATCGATACCAGCATTCATGTTAAATCTAAGTTCTTTTAAAAACCATAATTTATAATCCACATTAAAATTGGAAATAAATCGTTTATTTCTAGATCTATTAATATTGTTTTCTAAAGTAAATAATGGATTTATAGGTGCTAATGTTTCTCCAACAAAGTTGAAAAAAGTCCCATTAGGGTTTAACGGTGACTGTGTAGGATCATAAGCTACTGCTGCACCTATTGCACCTCCTTGAGCAAATTTATATTCATCAATATTTCCTTTTGCAGTTAATGTTAATTTTAAATCATTGTTTAATAAACGTTGTACAAATGAGGTGTTTATTGCATTACGCTCATAAAGGTCTCCAATTAAAACACCTTGTTGCGATGCGTGGTTTAAATTCACTCTAAAATTGAAGTTCTCGTAACCTTTAGAAACTGTAAAGTTATGTATTGCTCCAATAGCAGTTGTAAATATCTCATCTTGCCAGTTAGTATCTGCATTTCCTAAAATACTTGCATCAAAACCATCTGCAGTTTCCGCAATAGCTCTAAACTGCGCTGCATTCAGCACATCAACATAATCTGTTACCTCTTGAACAGAAGCCTTTAAATCGTATTCAAACGTTAATGGACTATTAGCTTTACCTTTTTTGGTGGTAATTAAAATAACACCATTAGATGCTCTAGAACCATATATTGCAGTTGCTGCAGCATCTTTTAGAACCACAAAGTCTTCAATATCATTTGGGTTAATAGCATTTAATTGCCCTCTAACACCTTGAACACCTCGTTGATCTAATGGTAACCCATCTACAACAATTAATGGTGAATTTGTTGCTGAAAGCGAAGAACCACCACGGATTCTAATATCTGCACCTTCACCAGGAGCACCACCATTAGGCGTTACTCTAACACCAGCAGCTTTACCTGCTAATAATTGTTCTGGAGCAACGATAGCTCCTCTATTAAATTCTTTATCACTTATTTGCTCAACTGCTCCAGTTGCATCTTGTTTGGTTGTTGAACCGTACCCAATTAAAACGACTTCATCTAGTTGACCTGCGTCTTCAGATAGTGTAACGTTAAATGGAGATTGTCCTGTGTAAGTAACTTCTTTTGTTGAATATCCTAAATATGAAAATACTAGAATATCGCCTTGATTTACAGAAATTGAATACTTTCCATCAAAATCGGTAGAGGCTCCAGTTGTAGTTCCTTTCACAAGAATATTTACTCCTGGTAGTGGTAATGCGTTAGCTTCATCTGTAACAGTACCTGAAACTTGGGCTTGCCCAAAAATTGTTGCAGGTAATAAAAATGCTAGTACGAATAAGCTATTTAAAAATGTCTTCATAAAAAATTTTTAAAGTTAGTTGCTTTGTTAGTTGCTTATATTTTTCACTTCTAGGGTTAAAACTATGTAAATTTTATGTTAACCTATTATATTAAATGTTGCGAAAACGTTTTCGTGTTAAAAACTTTTGTTAATTTAACATAAACAATCATTTTAAATGGGAGAATTATTGAATTTACAAAAAAACAATACCTTTATTGCCAACTTCAAAATTAAAATAACAAATTTTCAGCAAAAATACTAATTTATGTTTACTATTTAAATTGGAAAATTGAACAAAATATCATGCGAATTATATAGATGAAAAAAAAAATAACACTAAAGCAAATAGCTAAAGAACTTGACGTTTCTATTTCAACAGTTTCTAAAGCGCTTAGAAATAGTATTGAAATAAGTGAAGATACCAGACAAAAAGTACAGGCATTTGCTAAACTTTATAACTATAGGCCTAATAATATAGCTTTGAGTTTAAAGAACAGGAAAACAAAAACTATAGGTATCATAATTCCAGAAATTGTTCATCATTTTTTCTCTAAAGTGATCACAGGTATTGAATTAGTAGCAAACAAGCGAGGTTATAATGTAATCGTGGGATTGTCAAACGAATCTTTTGACAAAGAAGTTATAAATATGCAAATGTTGGCAAATGGTAGTATTGATGGTTTTATCTTATCAATAGCAAAAGAAACCTTGCAGCAGCAGGATTATCATCATTTCACAGAGACTATAAATCAAGGCATGCCAATCGTTATGTTCGATCGTGTTGTTAAAGAGATTCCTTGTGATAAAGTGATTGTAGATGATGTAAAGGGCGCAAAGAAGGCAGTAGATAAATTAATAAGTAACGGTTGCAAGAATATAGCAATTATTACAACAAAAGATTATGTTAGCGTCGGAAAACTTCGAACTCAAGGTTATCTGGAAGCATTAGAAGATCACAAAATAAACCCAAAGGCATCTCTTATCTTGAAAATTGAAGACAAACTAATGTCTGATGATCATTTAGATAAGTTAGAAAAAGAAGTAGAACAATTATTTCAATCTAACGATGGGATTGATGGGGTTTTCGCAGTTAATGAGCTTTACGCTGTGACCGCAATTAAAGTTGCCAGAAAATTAGGCTTAAAAATACCAGAATCGCTACAGGTTGTTAGTTTTAGTGATGGCGTGCTTTCAAAACACTCTACGCCAAGTTTGACTACCGTTAGTCAACATGGTCAGGAAATAGGAGAAAAGGCTGCCGATTTGTTAATTAATAGATTAGAAGCGGAGGAAGTTGATTATGACGATGAAACCGAAGAAGTCTACGAAACCGTCGTCATAGAAACGAATCTTATCGAAAGAGAATCTACCAAATAATGTTTTTAAATCATTAGATAAAAAAAACTTTATTATATTTACACCTTAATCAAAACTTATATTTTCACTTCTACACTTAAGTTTTGATAAGTTTAAACGCTTGTCAATAGTATTAATCAATAATATACTATTATGAAAAAGCGCATGCTTGGTTTTTGGGAAATTTGGAACATGAGTTTCGGTTTCTTAGGGATTCAAATGGGTTTCGCCCTACAAAATGCTAACGCAAGTAGAATTTTACAAATTTTTGGAGCCGATGTTCATGAACTTTCATGGTTCTGGTTAATTGCTCCATTCATGGGATTAATTGTACAACCTATAATTGGTCATTATAGTGATAACACATGGACTCGTTTTGGGAGAAGAAAGCCATTCTTTCTATTAGGTGCTGTTCTGGCATCTATAGGAATGGTACTCATACCTCAAGCAGATTTTATGATCGCTATATTGCCAGCGCTTTGGGTTGGTGCAGGTATGTTAATGATAATGGATGCTTCATTTAACATTGCTATGGAGCCATTTAGAGCTCTCGTTGCAGATAATCTTGCAGACGAACAAACCACAAAAGGATTTAGTATTCAAACAGCTCTAATAGGGATTGGAGCAGTGATTGGATCATGGTTGCCATGGGTTTTAACGAATTGGTTTGGGGTTGCTAAGATTTCTGCGGAAGGTACAGTGCCAGATAATTTGTTATGGTCTTTTATTATTGGGGCAATAGTATTAGTTGGTTCAATTTTAGTAACCATTTTTACAACAAAAGAATACTCTCCGGAAGAATTAGCAAAATTTGATGATGAAGCAGCACATCTAGAAGCGATCAAAGTAGAAGGTGAACAACCTAAAGCAAAACTCACAGATATTTTTGAAGATTTTAGAAAAATGCCAGAAACCATGAGGCAATTGAGCTGGGTACAGTTCTTTTCTTGGTTTGCGCTTTTTGGTATGTGGGTTTTTGCAGTTCCAGCAATTGCTCAGCATATTTATGGACTTCCTCACGAAGATTCAAGTAGCGAAATGTATCAAGAAGCAGGTAATTGGGTAGGGATACTTTTCGGTATATATAATGGTATTTCAGCAATATTCGCGTTTTTACTACCTATAATTGCTAAAAAAATTAGCAGAAAAAAAACACATGCCTATTCATTATTTGCAGGAGGAATTGGTTTAATTTTAATTTATTTCATGCCAAATCCAAATTGGTTAATTCTGCCAATGATATTTATTGGAATTGCTTGGGCAAGTATATTATCTATGCCATATGCAATGCTCGCAGGAACAATATCTCCAAAAAAAATGGGGGTTTATATGGGAATTTTTAATTTCTTTATTGTTATTCCACAAATTATCAACGGAATAATTGGCGGTCCATTGGTGAAGTATGCTTACGATAACCAAGCCATTTTTGCCATAATAGTAAGCGGGATAAGTTTTATTATAGCAGGGCTTTTATCATTTAAAATAAAAGACAAATTAGATTTTAAAAACAATGACTAAAAAAGGATTTATATTTGATTTAGACGGTGTTATCGTAGACACAGCAAAATATCATTTTCTAGCTTGGAAAAAGCTAGCAAATGGTGTTGGTGTAGATTTTACCGAAATTCAAAACGAACAACTTAAAGGTGTTAGCAGACAAAAATCTCTAGAAAAAATACTCGAATGGGGAAATAAGACACTTTCCGAAGAAGAGTTCACCAAACTCATGGCTTTAAAAAATGAAGATTATTTAAGCTATGTTGAACATATGAAAGAAGATGAAATTCTTGTTGATGTTCCTAAAGTATTAAATTATCTAATTAGTAAAAAACATCCTATTGCTTTAGGGTCTGCAAGTAAAAATGCAACTGCTATTCTTGATAAAGTCAACTTACTTCAAAAGTTTGATGCCATTGTAGATGGTAATGGAGTTAAAAAAGGAAAACCAAATCCAGAGGTATTTTTAAACGCTGCAAAATTACTTAATGTAAACCCAAACGAATGCATCGTTTTTGAAGATGCAAAAGCAGGAATCGAAGCTGCCAATGCAGCAAACATGATTTCAATTGGGATTGGAGAGAAATCTGTGCTAAGTGATGCAGATTATGTATTTAAGGATTTTACTGAAATTTCTCTAGAATTCATAGACGATATCATATCAAACAAAATAAAAAAAGAAAAAACTAATTTATCAATCGATAAGTAATATAAAGAGATGAATCACAATTATATAAAACCAGATAATTGGTCAATCATAGAAGAAGGCTTTGATGCAGAACGTGTAAAATCCTCTGAAAGTTTAATGAGCATTGGTAATGGTGCCATGGGACAGCGTGCTAATTTTGAAGAGCACTACTCTGGCGAGACTTTTCAGGGAAGTTACGTAGCAGGTGTATATTATCCAGATAAAACCAGAGTGGGTTGGTGGAAAAACGGTTATCCAGAATATTTCGCAAAAGTGTTGAACGCTCCAAATTGGATTGGGATCAATGTATCTATTAACGGTGAACAACTGGATTTGGCAAAATGTAAAAGGGTAGATGATTTCCGCAGAGAACTCAATATGAAAGAAGGTTGGCTCTCTAGAAGTTTTACTGCAACACTCCAAAATTCCATAGAAGTAAAAGTAGAAACCAAACGTTTTTTAAGTTTGGATTTTGATGAGGTTGGAGCAATACAATATAACGTGACACCTTTAAATAATGATGTTGAAATCAGTTTCACACCATATTTAGATAACGGTATCACAAATGAAGATACCAATTGGGACGATAAGTTTTGGGATGTTTTAAGCGTAAATAATGAAGACAATCAGGCGTTTATAGTTTCAAGAACAATGAAAACCCATTTTTATGTGTGTACGTCTATGCAAACTCACGTTTCATTAAATGGTAAAGTATTAGACCAAGAAAAAACAGTTAGTGATGCTATTGATAAAATCGAATTCATTTACAAAAATCAAGTATCTAAAGGCGATACTATCACATTAACAAAATTTGGTGGTTACACTGCAGATCGTAATCATGATAAAAATAAATTGGTTGATGTAGCTAAAAAGACCTTGAATAAAGTGTCTCAAATGGGATTTGATGCTTTATTAGAAACTCAAAAAGAAGCTTGGGCTAAAATTTGGGAAATGGCAGATATTTCTATTGAAGGCGATGTTGCAGCTCAACAAGGGATTCGTTTTAATATTTTTCATTTAAATCAGACGTACCTCGGAAAAGATACACGTCTAAACATTGGTCCAAAAGGATTTACAGGTGAGAAATACGGTGGAAGCACCTACTGGGATACTGAAGCCTATTGCATCCCTTTTTATATGGCAACCAAAGATCAAAATGTAGCGAAAAGCTTATTAGAATATCGTTACAACCATTTAGAGAAAGCTATTGAAAATGCTCAAAAATTAGGGTTTAACAATGGAGCAGCACTTTACCCAATGGTCACAATGAATGGTGAAGAATGCCACAACGAATGGGAAATTACTTTTGAGGAAATACATAGAAATGGAGCTATTGCATTTGCCATTTACAATTACTTTAGATTTACTGGAGATTACAGCTATATCCCAGAAAAAGGATTGGAAGTATTGATTGGTATCGCTAGATTTTGGCACCAACGTGCAACGTTTTCTAAAGCTAAAAATAAATACGTTATTCTTGGTGTTACGGGTCCAAATGAATATGAAAACAATGTTAACAATAACTGGTACACAAACTATATAGCGCAATGGTGTATCAATTATGCGATTGACAACATTAAAAAAGTACAGGAAGGATTTTCAGAAGATTATAAAAGAATAAAAGGCAAGACAAAAATTACAGATAACGAACTTGATGCTTGGAAAAAAGTTGCAGATCATATGTACTTCCCGTTTTCCGAAGAAAAAAATATCTATTTACAGCAAGATGGTTTTTTGGATAAAGATTTGATTACCGTTGCAGATTTACCAAAAACCGAAAGACCGATCAATCAAAAATGGTCATGGGATCGTATTTTGCGTTCACCATACATCAAACAAGCAGATACACTGCAAGGGATGTACTTTTTTGAAGATCATTTTTCTACAGAAGAATTGGAGCGTCATTTCGACTTTTACGAACCTTTTACAGTCCATGAAAGTTCATTGTCACCTTGCGTACACAGTATCCAAGCTGCAAAGTTAGATAGAATGGAGCAGGCTTACGAGTTCTATTTACGAACATCTCGTTTGGATTTAGACGATTATAATAAAGAGGTTGAAGAAGGATTGCACATCACATCTATGGCTGGTACTTGGATGAGTATCGTTGAAGGATTTGGAGGAATGCGTGTTAAGGACGACATGCTGTCTTTTGAACCAAAAATCCCAAAAGAGTGGGATGCGTATTCATTTAAAATCAATTTTAGAAACCAAATATTGAAAATAAATGTCACCAAAAACGGAACTAAATTCCAATTAGATGGTGATGAACAAATTGATATTTTGGTAAAAGGTAAAAGAGTTACGATTAGTCCTAATAATTTAGTAACCGTATAATATGTTATCCAATCTGCAAGGTCTAAAAACCTTGCAGATTTTTTTATAGTACTTGAAATAATAAAGAAACTACTCAAGTCTTAATTTTTTAAAAACTAATATAATGAACAGGCTATATTTCATATTTCTCTCATCTATACTAGTTTTAACTGTGTCCTGCAAAAATGAATCTTCAAAAGAAAAAGTTCAGGAGAAATCAGTAACAGAACTTATAGATCAAAACGATATAGAACGTATTGAGCCACCAAATTGGTGGACCGGTTTTGAAAATGACAAACTTGAATTATTGGTGCACCATGATAACATTGGCGATTACGAACCAACAATAGATTATCAAGGTGTCGACATTAAAAAAGTAAGCAAAGCAGAACAAAGCAATAATTATCTTTTTATTGATCTCATTATTTCTGAAAGCGCTCAGCCAGGACAATTTAATATCACATTTAAAAATAATCAGGGCGACAAACTTATTGATGTTTACGAACTTAAAAGTAGAGTTAAACCTGCTGAAGACTATATAGGTTTTGACAGTGGTGATGCTATTTACTTGATCACTCCAGATCGTTTTGCAAATGCAAACACCAATAATGACACGCCTTTGTCTATGGAAGGTCAATCTGCTTTAAAAGAGATAACAGTCAACAGAAAAAACGATTACGCAAGGCATGGTGGAGATATCGAGGGTATTACAAATCACCTAGATTATATCCACGATTTAGGTTTTACCGCTATTTGGCCACAACCCTTGTTAACAAATGACATGAAAAAAGGGTCTTATCATGGCTATGCTATTACAGACTTATACCAAATAGATCCGCGTTTTGGAACTTTAGAAGAGTACAAAGAATTGTCTAAAAAAGCTAAAGAAAAAGGCATGAAACTCATCATGGATCAAGTCGCAAATCATTCAGGGTTATACCATTGGTGGATGCAGGATTTACCTTTTAGTGATTGGGTGAATCTGCAAGAAAACTACGAGAAAAATATTGACAACTGGAACAACGATGTAACTATAAATTCAAACCATAGACGAAGCACAAATCAAGATATTTACGCTTCTCAGTTTGATAAAGATGGAAATTCCCAAGGTTGGTTCGTATCGACAATGCCAGATTTAAACCAAAAAAATCCTTTTTTAGCCACATATCTAATTCAAAATAGCATTTGGTGGATTGAAACAGCACAATTAGACGGGATTCGCCAAGATACTTACCCATATCCAGACAAAGATTTCATGAGCAATTGGGCAGGAGCAATCATGACCGAATATCCAAATTTCAATATCGTTGGTGAGGAGTGGAGTCAAAATCCGTTATTAATTGGCTATTGGCAAGAAGGCGCAAACAACAAAGATGGCTATGATTCTAATTTAAAGTCAACAATGGATTTTGCCATGCAAGCCAATGTGGTAAACGCACTAAATGAAGAAGAATCGTGGGATAAGGGTTTGGTGAAAATTTATGAGGGTCTCGCAAATGATTTCCATTACGCCAACCCAAAAAGCATCATGGTTTTTGAAGGCAACCACGATATGAGTCGCATCTTCACCCAATTAAATGGAGATATTACTAACACAAAAATGGCAATAGCAACCTATGCCATGTTGCCAAGGATTTTGCAAATGTATTATGGTACAGAGGTTTTGATGGACGATTTTGACAATCCTGGAGACCATGGTTTGATCCGTACAGATTATCCGGGAGGTTGGGAAGGCGATTCTAAAAATGCATTTACGGGTGAAGGGCTTTCTTCGGAAGAAAAAAATATGCAAACCTACGTAAGCAAAGTATTGAACTACAGAAAACACAGTAAAGCCATTCACGATGGGAAGACCGTTCACTTTGCACCTTTTATGGGAACCTATTTCTTATTTAGACAATCGGGTGACGAAACAGTAGTATTGATTTTAAATAAAAACGAAAAACCTATTACTGTAGATTTAAAGCGTTACGCGGAAATGGGCCTTAACGGGAAACCCCTTAAAAACATTATAACGGGTGATGATTTTACCTGGAATAACACTATAGAATTGAAAAATAAAGGCGTTACAATTTTAACAACAAAAACCGAATAACAAATGAGATTATTTTGCACGATATTAGTTTTGACGCTCTGTTTTTCTAAAATAGAGGGACAAAATGCTACGGTTTCTGAACGAATAATTTGTTCTAAAATAGTAAAAGATGCCGAGTTGTATGCTGGAACACTGCATCGTATAGATAGTTTTCCATCTAAAAATATAAAGCCAAGACCTGTAGATATTTGGTTGCCCGAAGATTATTCCAAAGAAAAAAAATATGCAGTATTGTACATGCACGATGGTCAAAACTTATTTGATTCTACCACAACATGGAATAAACAAGAATGGAAAGTAGACGAATGGGCAACAAAATTAATGCGAGATAATAAAGTACGTGATTTTATTGTGGTTGGAGTTCATAACATACCGCAAATACGTTGGCAAGATTTATTTCCGCAGAAAGCGTTAGAGAATATAAACCCTAAGATCAAAGACTCTCTTTTTGACGTAGCAAAGAAAAATAATTTTAATGTAGAATTCAATGGCGATAATTACCTCAAATTTATGGTTGATGAGCTAAAGAAAGTTATTGATAATGTATTTTCAACGCATCAAGATAGAGAAAACACCTTTGTTGCAGGTTCAAGCATGGGAGGATTGATGTCTATGTATGCCATTAGTGAATATCCTGGCGTTTTTGGAGGTGCAGCATGTCTATCTACGCATTGGGTTGGTGGTATGCCAATGGAAAACAACCCATATCCAGAAGCGATTTTTGAGTATATGGAAGCGAATTTACCAAAGGCAGAACACCATAAATTGTATTTTGACTATGGCAATAAAACATTAGATCAACATTACCCAAAATTTGCACCTCGAGTAGATGCGATATTAAGAGATAAAGGTTATACAGATAAAGATTTTAAAAACTTATTCTTTGAAGGAACAGACCATTCAGAAAATTCTTGGAACCAACGATTTGACCAACCCTTAATTTTCCTTTTAGGAATTGAATAGCTCGTCATTCTGAACTTGTTTCAGAATCACACAACAAATAAAGAAATTAAAATGTCCTGCAAAGTTGTTAAAACCCTGTAGGTATGATAATAAACATGAGAAACTATTTAGTATACATATCGCTAATTGTAACCGTCTCGTTAACTGCTCAAAACGCAAACCGAAAATATATTGGTGCAACAAAAACAACGAACGGGCTAGAAATAGAAGTGAGTGATGGCAGTTACAGTATTCAATTTTTCACTTCGGAAATCGTCGAGACCACATTCCTCCCAACAGGAGAAACAGCTTTGTCATCATCACATGCTGTAATATTAGAGCCAAATTTTTCAGATTTTAAATTTTCCGAAGCTAATAAAAAATTAATCTTAGAAACTAAAGCTTTGACTGTCGAGATTCATGAAAACCCGTTTCAAATTTCATATTTACACAAAGGAAAATCTGTTATTTCTGAAAAAGAAGGTTACACCAAAAACGACAGTTTGGAAACCATACAATTTAATCTCGATAAAGACGAAATGTTGTATGGAGGAGGAGCAAGAGCTTTAGGTATGAACCGTCGTGGCAACGGCTTGAAACTTTATAACAGAGCACATTACGGTTATGAAACTCGAGCAGAATTAATGAACTTTACATTACCAATCGTAATGTCTTCAAACAAATACATGGTTCATTTTGATAACGCACCAATTGGGTTTTTGGATTTAGACAGCAAAAGTGACAATACCTTAACGTACGAAACCATATCTGGTCGTAAAACGTATCAAGTTATTGTTGGAGATTCATGGTATGACATCGTTGATAATTATACAGATTTAACAGGAAAACAACCCATGTTGCCACGTTGGGCTCTGGGTAATTTTTCGAGCCGATTTGGATATCATTCTCAAGAGGAAGTCGAAATGACTATCAACAAATTTAGAGAAGAAGAGATTCCAGTAGATGCGATTATTTTAGATTTGTATTGGTTTGGAAAAGAATTAAAAGGCACGATGGGAAATCTTGAAGTCTTTAGAGATTCATTTCCAGATTTTGAAGGCATGGTAAAACGCTTAAATGATAAAGGTGTAAAAACAATTACTATTACTGAGCCTTTTATTTTGACGACATCCAAAAAATGGGAGGAAGCAGTTAGAGAAGATGTTTTGGCAAAAGACTCCATTGGAAATCCAGCTAAATACGATTTTTACTTCGGAAATACAGGCATCGTTGATATCTACAGCGACAATGGAAACCAGTGGTTCAAAAACATTTACAAAGACATTTCCAATATGGGAATCAGCGGATTTTGGGGAGACCTAGGCGAACCCGAAGTGTTACCATCTTGGGTGAATTTCGCAAAAGGGACAGCAGATGAAATCCACAATATTTACGGTCATGATTGGGCAAAATTAGTCCAAGAAGCGAGCTTAGAAGCCAATCCAGATCAACGACCATTTATTTTAATGCGAGCAGGATATTCTGGTTCACAACGTTATGGTTTGGTACCATGGTCTGGAGATGTAAATAGAACTTGGGGAGGATTACAAAGTCAGCCAGAAATCGCACTCCAAATGGGAATGCAAGGTTTAGCCTATATGCATAGCGATTTGGGAGGTTTTGCAGGTGCAAATCTAGATGATGAGTTATATGTGAGATGGTTGCAGTATGGCGTGTTTCAGCCAATTTATCGTCCGCATGCACAAGAAGATGTGGCGAGTGAACCCATTTATAGAAGTGAAAAAGCGAAGGCTCTTGCAAAGCAAGCTATTGAGTTACGTTATACCATGCTTCCATATAATTACAACCTCATGTTTGAAAATAATCAAACAGGAGCGCCATTAATGCGACCGTTGTTTTTTGAAGAGCCAGAAAATGAAGAGTTGTTTGATTATACTGAAGCATATCTTTGGGGAAAGGATATTTTGGTAGCACCAATATTAAAAGTAGAACAGAAAACGAAAGAGGTTTATTTTCCGAAGAACTCAAACTGGTTTGATTTTTATACCGATGAGAAATTTGAGGGCGGACAAACAAAAACAGTCCAAACCAAAGAAAACTCAATCCCAACCTTTGTGAGAGGAGGTGCTTTTATTCCAATGTCTAAAGTAGTACAATCAACAAAACAGTTCGATATTGAGCAGATCAAGTTGCACTACTATTTTGATTCGTCAACACCTAATACTGAACAAAGATTCTATAATGACAATGGTAACTCCATCAATGCAAAATCTAAAGGGTTTTATGAGGTGTTAACTTATAAAGCGCAATACAAAAAAAATAATTTAAACTTTAGTTTTAAATTGAGTGAAGGTACAGATTTTAGGTTGCGACCAAAATCGATAGAGTTTGTGATTCACAATTTAACTAATGCTCCACAAAGAATTAAGGTAAATAAAAAACGTGTTCCTTTCGATTGGGATGCCAATACAAATAAAGTAACTATTAACTTATCGTGGTTTACTAGTAGCGAGGTCAAAGAAATAAAAATAAAACTAAAAAAATAAATCCAGAATGAAATACATAAAATTGAGCATATTACTTGTATTGATAAGTGTCTTTGGATGTAAAAACGAAGAGAAAACAGTGAAAGAACCTAAAGAAACCAAAATAGAATTGAAGAAAAAAGAAGTCGTTTATCAAGTCTTTACAAGATTGTTTGGAAACACAAATACCACAAACAAACCTTGGGGAACTCTTGAGGAAAATGGTGTTGGTAAATTCAGTGATTTTAATGATAAAGCACTTCAGGAAATTAAAGATTTAGGAGTTACCCACATTTGGTATACAGGTATACCGCATCATGATGTGATTACAGATTATACCAAATATGGCATTTCAAATGATGATCCAGATATCGTAAAAGGTCGTGCAGGTTCACCTTATGCAGTGAAAGATTACTACAACGTCAATCCAGATTTGGCAGATAATGTTGAGAATCGTCTTCAAGAATTTGAGGCGTTGATTGAACGTTCGCACAATGCTGGATTAAAAGTGATCATTGACATCGTACCAAACCACGTCGCTAGAAATTATAAAAGTTTAACCAATCCAGAAGGCACTCAAGATTTTGGAGCAGACGATAACAAGACAGTTGTTTACGACGTCAACAATAATTTTTACTACAATCCAGGAGAGCCATTTAAAGTGCCAGAATGGAAAAACGGTTATCAGCCATTAGGCGGAGAAAATCATGAAATGGCAGATGGGAAATTTGAGGAAAATCCAGCAAAATGGACAGGTAATGGCTCTCGAGCATCACAACCAGATATGAACGATTGGTATGAAACCGTTAAAGTAAATTACGGAGTATCTCCAGTTGGTGAAAAAGGTTTTGATGAACTTCCAGATGGTTTTGATGACGCACATTTTACAAAACATTTTGAATTTTGGAAAGATAAAAAAGTTCCAGACTCATGGAAGAAATTTAAGGACATCGCCTTGTACTGGACAGCAAAAGGTGTTGATGGCTTCCGTTTTGATATGGCAGAAATGGTGCCAGTAGAATTTTGGAGCTACATGAATTCGCATATTAAAATGAAAAATAATGATGCGTTTTTGTTGGCTGAGGTTTATAACCCAAGTTTGTATAGAGACTACATCAAAAAAGGAAAAATGGACTATCTCTATGATAAAGTTCAACTATACGATACCATCAAGCACATCATGCAAGGTCGTGGTAGTACAGATTATATTGCGCCAATTCAAGAAGATTTAAAAGACATTGAAAAGCACATGCTTCATTTTCTGGAAAATCATGATGAGCAACGTATCGCGAGTCCAGATTTTGTAGGAGATGCTCTAAAAGGAAAGCCAGCAATGGTCGTGTCTACGACCATTAGCACATCACCAACTATGGTGTATTTTGGACAAGAATTTGGTGAGCCTGGAGCAGAAGATTTAGGTTTTGGAGACCCAACGCGTACCTCTATTTTTGACTACGGAAGCGTGCCAAGCGTCGTAAGATGGGTAAATGATAAACAATTTGATGGAGGCAATTCTACTTCCGAAGAAAAAAACTTAAGGGATTTCTACAAACGACTGTTGAATTTTACGATCAATAGTTCTGCTTTAGCTAGTGAGTATGCAGATATTCATGCGTTTAATAGAGAAAAAACCGAATGGTACAATGATAAAGTAATGTCTTTCGTGCGATGGAGTGCTGAAGAAAAATTAATCATCATCTCTAATTTTGATGCTAACGACACCTTTGGTTTTGAGTTACAAATTCCTTCGGAAATTTTAAAAACCTGGAAGCTTAGTGATGGAGAATACCAATTTGAAGACCAACTATACAATCAATATAGCTCCATTTTAAAAGTCAATGGAAATCAAGGATCTATTCGTATTGATATAAAACCTTTAGAATCGTTTATTTTAAAACTGAAAAATTAAGATGAAAAAAGCAGTACTGCATATCATTTTATTCTGTGTCATGATTTCTTGTAATCAAGAAAAAGAGATAGATAGTAAGGTGATAGAAAAAGATGAAAATACTAGTGTTTATGAGCCACAGGATTATGTAAAATTGACACATCCAGAATGGAGTAAAAACGCGACTATTTATCAAATAAATACAAGGCAGTTTTCCGAAGAAGGTACTTTTAAAGCTGCTCAAAAACAATTACCAAGACTTAAAGAGTTAGGCGTTGATATTATTTGGTTAATGCCCATACATGAGATTGGTGAAAAGAACAGAAAAAGAACTTTAGGTAGTCCTTATGCTGTCAAAGATTATTACAGTGTAAATCCTGAATTTGGATCACTAGAAGACCTAAAAGATTTTGTAAATGCAGCGCATGAGCAAAACATGTATGTCATTATTGATTGGGTAGCCAATCATACAGCTTGGGATAATGTGTTGGTTGAAAAGCATCCAGATTGGTATCAAAAAGATTATAAAGGTGATTATATGCCAACACCATGGTGGGATTGGAGTGATATAATTGATTTGGATCTCAGTAAACCAGAAGTTAGGGAATACATGACTGAAGCAATGACATATTGGGTAAAAGAAGCTCAAATTGATGGTTATAGATGTAATGCTGCTGGATTTGTTCCTATTGAATTTTGGGAAAACGCAAGAGAAGAATTAGATAAAATTAAACCTGTGTTTATGTTGGCAGAATGGGAGTCAAGAGACTTGCATGCGAATGCATTTGATATGACTTACGCCTGGAGTTGGAATGAAGCGATGCACCAAATTTGTATGGGTGAAGCAGATGTGAATAAACTCTATGTCTATTATTCATGGAACGAAAAATTCTTTCCTGAAAATACCATGAGAATGACCTTTACGAGCAATCACGATATGAATGCTTGGGAAGGAACCATGTTTGAGCAATTTGGCGATGGTTTAGAAGCAGCAATTGCATTATCTGTTGTTGGAGAAGGCATGCCATTAATATATAATGGTCAAGAAGCTGGAAATTCAAAACGCTTAGAGTTCTTTGAAAAAGACGCAATTAAATGGCAAGAACATGCTATTGGCGATTTATACAAAAAGCTTTTTGCCCTAATGAAAAATAACACTGCATTATGGCATGCCAATTGGGGAGCAAGAATGATTAAAATTCCTAATAATTTTGAAAGCGAAGTATTAAGTTTTGTGCGCCAAAATGAAAATGATAAAGTGTTTGCGGTATTTAATTTTTCGAATGAAAAGAAATCCGTAGAATTCAAAGAGTCTTTGTTTTTTGGTGATTACAAAGATTTTGAAACTAATGAGTCTGTGACGTTAGATAACACCTCTAAAATGGATTTAGAACCATGGGATTATAAAATTTTAGTAAAGACAAAAGACCTTAAATAAAGATTTTTAAAAATGAAAAAACTAACCATTATAGTAGTAATTGTTATGACCGTTATGGGATGCAAATCACAACCAAACGAGGTTGTTGAAAAACCAGAAAAACCTTTTGTATGGGAAGCAGCAAATATTTATTTCTTATTGACCGATCGTTTTAATAATGCAGATCCCTCTAACGATGTCAACTTTGACCGCACAAAAGAGACTGGTAAATTAAGGGGCTTTGAAGGAGGAGACTTAAAAGGGGTTACTCAAAAAATTGAAGACGGTTATTTTTCAGATTTGGGAGTCAATGCTATTTGGATGACACCAATTGTGGAGCAAATCCATGGAGGTACAGACGAAGGTACAGGTGTAAGTTACGGTTTTCATGGCTATTGGGCCAAAGACTGGACAACCTTAGATCCAAATTTCGGCACCAAAGAAGACCTTAAAAATCTAGTCGATGCTGCTCATAAAAAAGGCATTAGAGTATTGTTAGATGCAGTTGTTAACCATACAGGTCCTGTAACAGAAAAAGATCCAGTTTGGCCAGAAAGTTGGGTGAGGACAGAGCCACAGTGTACCTATGATAGTTACGAAAACACGATTTCTTGTACACTCGTAAAAAACCTTCCAGATATTAAAACTGAAAGTAACGAAACCGTAGAGTTGCCTCCACAGTTAGTAGAAAAATGGAAAGCAGAAGGTCGCTACGATCAAGAAGTAAAAGAACTTGACGATTTTTTTAACACCACTGGCTACCCAAGAGCACCACGGTTTTATGTAATGAAATGGCTTTCAGATTATATTACAGATTATGGTATAGATGGCTACCGTGTTGACACTGTAAAACATACCGAAGAGTCTGTATGGCAAGAATTTAGAACAGTTTGTAATGCTGCTTTTTCAGAATTTAAGTCTAAAAATCCGCAAAAAGTGCTTGACGATAACGGGTTTTATCTCGTTGGAGAAGTATATAACTACGGAATTAGCGCAGGCAAAGCTTTTGATTTTGGAGATCAAAAAGTCAATTATTTTGATAAATCATTCAATAGCCTTATTAATTTTGAATTGAAATACAACGCAGCTCAGCAAACCAAAGAAGAGATTTTTAAACGTTATGCAGACACGTTACATACAAGTCTAAAATCTTACAGCGTGCTTAATTATTTGAGCTCTCATGACGATGGTCAGCCATTTGATCCAACTCGGGAGAAACCGTATGAAACCGCTAATATTTTATTACTTACTCCAGGAGCGTCCCAAATTTACTATGGTGACGAATCTGCTAGAAATTTAGTGGTAGAAGGCACCGTTGGAGATGCAACTTTGCGATCTAACATGAATTGGGACGCTATAGAAAACGATCCAAAAACTCAAAAGATTTTAAAGCACTGGCAAAAATTAGGTCAGTTTAGAAATGCACATCCTGCCATTGGAGCAGGCACACATCAAATGATAACGCAATCGCCATATACGTTCTATAGAAGTTATAACTTCGGAAATTTTAAGGATTTAGTTGTTGTGGCTATGGATTTAGATCCAGGCAAGAAAACCTTAAATGTAAGTGAGTTATTTGAGGATGGTATTGTGTTGCGCGATGCGTATTCCAATCAAGAGGTTACAGTTAAAAACGGAAAGGTCGAGCTAGATTCAGAATTTGATATAGTGCTTTTAGAAGAGAAATAAAATTAGATCCATGAAATATGTAATGTTATTAATTGCAGCAACACTATTGTCCTGCAATACTTCCGAAGAAAAAAAAGAATTCAAAGCAAGTTCTCCAAACGGAACGATTGAGGTGAATTTTAATGTTACTGAAGATGGTCAACCTTATTATTTGGTTATGACTAATAAAAAGGTAGTTGTAGATACGTCATTTTTAGGCTTCGAGTTTAAGAATGTTCCAAACTTTGAAAAGAACTTTATAATTAAAAATTCTGAAAATCAAGCTCATAACGAGCCTTGGCAAATGCCCTGGGGAGAACAGGTTGATGTAGAAAACAACTATCAAGAACTAAAGATATTTCTTCAAGAAAAAGTATCGCCAGAACGCTTTTTGAATATCGTTTTTAGAGTGTATGACGATGGGGTTGGGTTTAGATATGAATTTCCTGAGCAAGAACGTTTAAAGGATGTTGAAATTACTGATGAGCATACGCAGTTTAACTTAACTCAAGATTATAAAACGTTTTGGATTCCTGGAGATTGGGACATTTATGAACATTTGTATTCAACCTCGAAACTTTCGGAAATTGATGCTTTAAAATATGTTGGACATGTTAATTTAGCGCAAACCTACATTCCAGAAAACGCAGTAAATACGCCAGTGACAATGGTTGGAGAGGATGGTTTGCACTTGAGTTTTCATGAAGCTGCTTTGGTGGATTATTCTGGAATGACGTTAAAAATTGATACAGAAAATCTCAATTTAGAAAGTAATCTGGTTGGATCCAAAAATACAGATTATAAAGTAAAAAGAAACTTGCCTTTTAACACGCCTTGGAGAACGATTCAAATTGCAAATAATGCACCAGATTTAATAGAGTCGAATCTTATTGTAAATTTAAATGAACCAAATAAATTAGGAGATGTCTCATGGTTTAAACCAATGAAATATACAGGGATCTGGTGGGAAATGCACTTAGGAAAATCTTCTTGGGATTATGGTATGGAAATGAAAGATGGCAAATGGACAGATACTGGAAAAGCCCACGGAAAACATGGAGCAACCACAGAGAACGTTAAGAATTTTATTGATTTTTCAGCAAAAAATAATATTGGAGGTGTGTTGGTTGAAGGCTGGAATACAGGATGGGAACATTGGATTGGTTTTGAAGACCGTGAAGGTGTTTTTGATTTTGTAACCACATATCCAGACTACGATATAGATGAGGTGGTGCGCTACGGAAAAGAGAAAGGTGTTGATATTATTATGCACCATGAAACTTCGGCAGCAACAGAAACTTATGAAAAACAACAAGACACAGCTTATGCTTTAATGCAGAAATACGGGATGCATACTGTAAAATCTGGATATGTTGGAAAGATTTTACCAAAAGGAGAATACCACCATGGACAATATATGGTCAATCAATATAATAATGCAGCCATAAAGGCAGCTACATATGAGGTTGCTGTGAATGCACACGAGCCAATTAAAGCAACTGGGCTGCGAAGAACATATCCTAATATTATTTCTAGGGAAGGACTTCGCGGACAGGAATTTAATGCGTGGGCGGAAGATGGTGGCAATCCACCAGAACATTTACCAATAGTAGCCTTTACAAGAATGTTGGCTGGACCTATAGATTTTACACCTGGGATTTTTAATATCAAATTTGATGAGTACAAAAAAGATAATCAGGTGAATACAACATTGGCGCAACAATTGGCTTTGTACATTGTTATTTATAGTCCAATCCAAATGGCAGCAGATTTGGTAGAACACTACGAGGCTAACCCAGAACCTTTTCAATTTATAAAAGACGTTGGTGTAGATTGGGAAAAAACAAAGGTATTGAACGGAGAAGTTGGTGATTTTGTAACTATAGCCAGAAAAGAAAAAGGAACAGGAAATTGGTTTTTAGGTAGTATTACAGATGAAAATTCAAGAGAATTTGAAATCAGTTTTGATTTTTTGGAAGAAAATCAAGAGTATATAGCTACAATTTATAAAGATGCAAAAGATGCGCATTGGGATAAGAACCCACTAGCTTTAGATATCGAAACGGTTACAGTAAATAAAAAATCCAACTTGCAATTGAATCTCGCTCAAGGCGGTGGATGTGCAATAAGTATAATTAAGAAACAATAGATTATGAAAACCCTTTTATTAATAGCATTAATTTTAATATCACCATTATGTTTTTCTCAGGTTGGTATAGGTACTTCGACGCCTAAAAGTACATTAGATATTAACGGTAATTTATCTTTAAAAGTAGTCGATTATAATGGTGGTCCAAGTATGTCTGCTACCCCAATTGATGATGGTATTTATATTAATTTAAGACCTACAACAGGTAATTTAGAATTTATTTTACCCGATGCAGCTACCGTTCCTGGACGTATTTATATCATGCGAAATGTTGACGATGTTTTAACTGCGAAAATTTATAGTTTCGGAGGTTTGTTTTTTCCAGGTGACTCAAGAACGGGATTAACTGTTGTGGATATGGAATCTGATCCAAATACAGATATTACTATAAATACGCCATCTAAGACCATTACTTTTATAAGTGATGGAGCTAATTGGACTTTTGGCTATTTTATGCGTCTAAATTAATGCTGTCATAATTATTATTTCCGTTATAAGTTTCCCGATTATTTATTTTGAAAGTTATTCATGGTAAGAAAATCTGACTAGGAACGACTTAACCTATTAATTCGTAAATTTGTAGAATTGGAGAACGTGCTATGAACAATATTAATTCTAATATAGAATCACCCTTTGAACTTAAAATAAGTTTTGATAAACTGCTGAGTCATTATGAAGAGTTATCTCAAAGTGATGATGAGTTCATTGCTGCAAAAGCACGTCGAGTTCTAAAAACAGCAGAAGGATTTCCAGAGCTTAGAGACGGTATAACAGATCCAAATGATTTGGTTGTGCGGGAAAAAGAAATTAGCATTATTCTTCAAGATTCGTTTAGTCGTATTTTAACTAAAAATGAAATAAAAACAGCTTCTGTACCATTTCATAATTTAATATTTAATTCTTCGGAACGTTTTAAGAACATCATCAAGAATGCTGGTGAAGATTTTGAAATCGAAATAAAGAACATGCCTAAAGATGATACCTATATCATCGCATGTTCAATCATTCTTTCATTTTGTTATGGGTATAATTTAAATTTCAAACGTCCGTTTTTTTATGAAATTCCAGATTCAAACGGTATTTTGCGATATTATAAAATACTTTATAATGCAGATTTTACTGAAATATTCCCAAAACCTAATGCTCCAAAAATAACAGAGGAAGACTATCTCGTCTTATTGGACAATTTTGAAAATATAGAACTTTGGAAAGAGAAATTTCCACCAAATAGCTACACCTTTAAAGGTTTCGTGATCTCAAATATTTTTGATGTAACAGACGACCAATCGATCTCAAATATTAAATCCAGTTTAATAGGAAGCGATAAAAGAAAAAGGGAAAGTTTTATGAAAGATTTTCATAATATATTCCGTTCGCTTTTAGGTTTAAAGGATATTAAGGTAGGATTTTCAACATATAATAAAGAAGAGGATGTTTTTGAAAGAGTTTATGGGACAGGGATCCATAGTTATCTCCTAAATGATAAGGAAACAAAAAAATGCTCTGATGCATTGTGTGAGTGGTCTTACAATAAATTATTAAAAGACAAGCAATATTTTTCTGTATCTGATGTGGATGGGAAGTTTGATAATTCCGAAGATCAAATGCCTCATGTAAAAGTTCTTCACAGTCAAGGTATAAAAAGCGCCATTTTTGCTCCTATTGCTGGTAAAGACGGTCTTTTAGGTATATTAGAAATCATATCATCTAAACCTCATGTTTTAAATAGTATTATAGCCAATAGGTTAGAAGATGTGATGCCATTTATCGTATCTGCTGTGGAGCGTTCTAAAGTAGAGGAGGAAAACTTGATAGAAGCGATTATTCAACAGGAGTGTACAACGATTCACCCTAGTGTTAACTGGAAATTTGTTGATGCTGCCAGACAGTTTTTAAAAGACAAACACACCGTTGGCAATAATGCTGTTTTTGGAAAGATTTCTTTTAATAATATTTATCCATTATATGGGCAAATGGATGTTATGGGATCGTCTAACTCTAGAAATAATGCAACTAAAAAGGATTTATCGCTTCAGTTAACATTAGTTTCAAAAATTTTAAAAGCGATTTTAGAATTTGAAAAACTCCCAATTTATGAGCAGATCATGTTCCAAACCAAAACTTATAAAGATGATTTAGAATCTGATTTTCAAGTAGACAGTGAACATAATATTACGAGATTTTTAAAAGAGGAGATAAAGCCAATTTTTAAGTTTCAGCATAAAAAAAATCCTAATTTAAAAGATCAGATTGAGGATTACTTCAATAAAATTGATAGTGACTTACATGTTATATACTACTACCGTAAAAATTATGACGATACAATAGCGCTCATAAATAAAAATATGGCTGCCCTATTAGACGACAAACAGGTAGAGGCCCAAGCGATGTACCCTCACTATTTTGAGCGTTACAAAACCGATGGTGTAGAGCATAACATGTATATTGGAGAGTCAATTACAAAACAAGATAGTTTTAATGAAGTGTATCTATACAATTTAAGACTTTGGCAATTGCAGGTGATGTGCGAAATGGAAAATGAATATTATCAAAATCAAGATCAATATCCAATAAGACTGGATGTTGCTTCAATGATCTTAGTTTTTAATCAACCATTGTCAATTAGGTTTAGAATGGATGAAAAACAATTTGATGTGGATGGAACTTACAATGCGCGTTACGAAGTCGTAAAAAAACGTGTTGACAAAGCGTTAATTAAGGGCACAGATGAACGCATCACTCAAAACGGTAAAATAACCATTGTATATTCTCAAAAAGAGGATGAACAAGAGTATTTGGAGTACATTAAATTTTTGCAATCTAAAAATGTATTAGACAGCGAAGTCGAAATTTTAGAACTTCAAGATCTGCAAGGTGTAACTGGCTTAAAGGCTCTACGGGTTAATGTACTTTACCATCAAAACGAAAGTAAGGCTTTCTATACTTATGATGATTTAATGAAAGAGCTTAACCAATAACATAGGCATCTTCAATTTTATTTTCTAGGATTAAAATAGAAGCTTCTTCTGGATCCAAAACTTTTTGAATATCAATACCAGGATTCATTCTAACTGCAATACCAAATGCAATTAAGGACACAATGATACCGATCATGAAGACAGTATAAGTCACACGCAAAATTTTATATTTACGTTCTAAAACCTTTCCTAAAAAATATAAATCCTTAGTAAGAGCTTTGTAGATATAATCTTTATCATTGACTAATTCTTGTATTGCCCATTCAAAATCCTCAAGTTTCATTTTGTGAAAATTTCCGAAGAAACTCAAATTCACTTTTTGATCCTTGACATCTTCTTTGGTAAACTCACCGCTTGTTACATTTGGTCTTGTAGCAATTATAGACATTACCATTGATGCCACACTAAATAAAGTAAAAATCACAGTAGGCCAAGTTAAGTATGGATTTGTGTCTAGTTTAGAAATCAAGTTAGCCAAAACTACAGAGATGATAATGGCATTTACAGAAAGTAAAATGTTGGCTTTAGTATCTGCAATGTCACTAAGTTTAATGTGGTTTCTTAATGCAGTTCTAAAAAATGTTTGAACACCACGCTCTGGGCTCTCATTTTTGTATTGCATTTTTAACTTTGCCTTGACTTCTTCTTTTTTATACTTCTTTTTTTGTTTTTTCTTCGCTTTCAATAGGCTAGCAAGGTTCTTGTCCTTATTGGATTGCCAGTTTTTTAAAGCAAAATCAGTATAGTATTGGTGTTTTTTTGAAAGCACCTTAATATTTTCATTTCTCCACTCACTAGGAGAATATTCAGCAACACCTCTAAGTTCTAGTTCTTTTCTCAAAAACTCGCTGGCTTCTTCAAAGTAATCCTTTCCAAAATGGGATGCATCGGCATCTCTTATAATTTTACCAAGTTTGGTTTGAGGCACTTCTTTAAATTTAGTTTCCATGATGCAGTGGTTGACTTCATCAATAAGCTTTTTATCTGCATTATGTTTTGATAAAAATTCTGTACCAATTTTCACGCTTTTTTCCTCATGGTCTTCTGCCCCTTGGGTATAGCCTGTATCGTGTAGAAGAGCTGCAATTTCAAGAATTTCGGCTTCATCATTGGTTAAATCTGTGTTTTCAATGATTTCTCGAGTACTTTTCAAAACACGTTCTGTATGTTTGTGGTTGTGATATAAAAAGACATTATCTAAATCTTTATTTAAAAGATTAAATACAAATTCTTCTGTTTTTTTTACAAGATCAGTTGCCATAAATAGAGGTTATATATTATAGTAAAATTACAAAATAAAGTTTTAACATAATCTGTAATTCACAGACTGCATATTCGACAAATTTATTTGTAATTTATATCTTTATTACAAAAAAAAATAGCCATATCCATAAAAGAAAGTACATGCAATTACACATAAAAAATAATTTCTCAAAATCATTACCTTCAGATCCCAATCTAAACAATACAAGACGTCAGGTAAAGGAGGCATGTTTTTCTTATGTTATACCAAAGCAGACAGATAACCCTAAAATAATTCACGTTTCCGAAGACATGTTAAGCACATTGGGTTTATCCTCTAAAGATGCAGCAACAAAAGACTTTAAAAATGTATTTACAGGCAATCTAGTACTAGAAAACACCAAGCCTTATGCCATGTGTTATGGCGGACATCAATTTGGCAATTGGGCAGGACAGTTAGGCGATGGTCGGGCAATTAATTTATTTGAAGTTGAACATCGCAATAAGATATGGCAAGTACAACTCAAAGGTGCAGGAGAAACGCCATATTCTAGAACAGCAGATGGTTTGGCGGTTTTGCGATCGTCCATAAGAGAATATTTATGCAGCGAAGCCATGCATCATTTGGGTGTGCCAACCACTCGTGCATTATCGCTGGCACTAACAGGAGATGAGGTCTTGAGGGATATGTTGTATGATGGCAATCAAGCTTATGAAAAAGGGGCAATTGTTACTCGTGTTGCACCATCTTTTTTACGCTTCGGAAATTTTGAAATCTTCGCAGCTAGGCAAGATCATAAAACCCTTAGAACCTTGGTTGACTATACAATTGAGAACCATTTCCCGAATATTGGAGCACCTTCAAAAGAAAATTACATTGCTTTTTTTGCTGAAGTTTCCCAACGTACGCTCGATATGATCATACATTGGCAACGCGTAGGTTTTGTCCACGGTGTGATGAATACAGATAATATGTCAATCTTAGGTTTGACCATAGATTATGGGCCTTATGGATGGCTCGAGGGCTTTGATTTTGGTTGGACGCCAAATACAACCGATAGTCAACATAAACGTTATCGCTTCGGAAATCAGCCAAACATCGGTCTCTGGAATTTATACAAATTAGCGAATGCACTTTACCCGTTAATTGAAGATACAGAACCTTTAGAGCATATTCTTGAAAACTATAAAACCGATTTTCAACGTAAATCATTTGAGATGATGACAACAAAGTTAGGTTTGTTTGAAAGTGATAGTAATGATAAATTGTTGATTCAGAATCTGGAAGATGTTTTATTGTTGACAGAAACAGATATGACCATTTTTTTTAGAAGCTTAAGTAATTTTAAAAAAGGAGATTCAAAACAAGGATTGGACATTGTAAAAGAGGCGTTTTACGTGCCAAATCAAATCTCTGGCAGTATTGCTCAACAGTGGAGAGATTGGTTTCAAATGTATGCTGAAAGGTTAGGTGGTGAAACGCTTTCCGAAGAAAAACGAAAAGCAAAAATGAATGCTGTTAATCCAAAATACGTTTTGAGAAATTATATGGCGCAATTAGCAATAGATGATGCCAACAAAGGAGATTACAAACGTATCGATGAGCTGTTTCAATTACTTAAAAAACCATACGATGAACAGCCAGAACACGAAAAGTGGTTTGCTAAACGTCCAGACTGGGCAAGACATAAAGTGGGTTGCTCAATGTTATCCTGTAGTTCGTAATGTCAATCTTAAAACAAATTAATAACTTGCCAAAAGGATATAGTGAGGTTACGTTTCAGAATAAGAAATATGGAGTGACAAGAACAGATTTTAACAACGGAAAAAGTATAAAAGTGTATGCCAGGGAATTGGCAGGAAATAATTTTATTAGCTTAAATTTTTACAAAACCTCAAATAAAGAATTTCTAAAGCCTTGTGAAATGGCGGAAGAAAAAGTCATTCAATTTTTAAAAAATTATAAATCAATAGCATATGAAAGCCATTTGGAATAATCAAATTATAGCAGAAAGTGATGATACGATCGTCATTGAAAACAACCATTATTTCCCAAAAGAAAGTATTAATAGAGAATTTTTCAAACATAGCGAATCGCACAGCGTGTGCCCTTGGAAGGGAGAAGCATCCTATTACACAATAGAGGTAGATGGTAAGAAAAATATTGATGCTGCGTGGTACTATCCAGAAGTGTCAGATTTAGCAAAATCTATCAAAGGACATGTTGCATTTTGGAAAGGTGTTGAGGTGGTTAAATAATGGGTGATAATGAAAAAATAGGATTGGGAGGAGGATGTCATTGGTGTACAGAAGCAGTTTTTCAATCCCTAAAGGGAGTGACTTCTGTAGCGCAAGGCTATATCTCGTCAACTCAGGAGAATTCTAGTTTTTCAGAAGCTATTATAGTTAATTATAATCCTATAACAGTTAATCTCAAACTACTAATCGAAGTACATTTGTTAACTCATAAAAGCACGAAAAATCATTCTATGCGTGACAAATATAGGTCTGCAATCTATACTTTTAGTAATGAGCAAAAGATAAAAGCAGAAACCATTTTAAACGCTTTGAAACAACAATATAAAAGTAAGTTGGTGACACGTGTTTTAAATTTTAGTGAGTTTAAAGCTTCAAGAGAAGAGATTACAAATTATTACTATAAAAATCCTAAAAAGCCCTTTTGCGAAACGTTCATAGACCCAAAATTAAAGTTGCTTTTAAAAGAATATAGTACACATGTCAATACAGAAAAATTGAATCACTTAATACTTGATTAAGCAATTGAACAAACGATTATGAAAAGTGAAAAATTAAAGATCCAAAATAAAAAAGGCTACCAACTCCAAGCCCATTTAGAGTTGCCTGCAAATCAAAAGCCTAATAATTTTGCCATTTTTGCTCATTGCTTTACCTGCAGTAGTTCGTTAAGTGCGGTTAGAAATATTAGCAGAGCATTAACAAATCATGGTTTTGGAGTTGTAAGGTTTGATTTTACTGGTTTGGGACGAAGTGAAGGTGAATTTGCCGAAAGTCATTTCTCTGCAAATGTGGAGGATTTAATGGCTGTTAGTGATTTTTTAAAAGCACATTACCAATCACCATCGTTATTGGTTGGTCATTCTCTTGGAGGAGCTGCGGTTCTAGTCGCTGCCTCCAAAATAAATACTGTAAAGGCGGTGGCAACTGTTGGTGCACCTGCCAGCGTAAGTCATGTAAAGCATTTGTTTTCGCATGATATTATTGATAAGGAAATTAAAGGTGATATAGAAGTTAATATTGGCGGACGTCCTTTTAAAATCAATGAAGATTTCGTATCAGATTTTGATAAAACCGATTTGCCTTTTATAGTGAAACAGCTTAGAAAACCATTATTGATTTTGCATTCTCCAATTGATACTATTGTAGGTGTCAAAAATGCAGAGGAGCTTTATCTCAAAGCACATCATCCAAAAAGTTTTGTGAGTTTAGATCAAGCAGATCATTTATTGAGCAAATCCCAGGATAGCTTATATGTTGGAGATGTGATTGGGACTTGGGTAAAACGGTATTTTCCAAAGCAGGAAAATGAAATGTTAGATACTGCTGGTGAGCAATTGGTGGCACATCTCAATTTAAAAGAAGATCATTTTACAACAAACATCCAAACAGCAACACATAGTTTTATCGCAGATGAGCCAGTTACGGTTGGAGGAGATGATTTTGGTCCTTCTCCTTACGATTTTCTAAGTGCAGGCTTAGCTGCTTGCACAGTAATGACTTTAAAATTGTATGCCGAACGTAAAAAATGGGACTTACAAGAAGTTTATGCTCACATTACCTATTCAAAAAAACACAGCGAAGATCTAATGTTGGATTTAGAAAAACCATCTAAAATGGATCATCTAATGAAAAAATTAACATTTATAGGTAATTTAGATGAAAAGCAAAAACAAAGATTAAAAGAAATTGCTTCAAAATGCCCAGTTCATAAAACATTGCAAAGCGATATAATTATTGAAACAAAATTAATTTAATATATTTTCCAGGTACCAATTGATGACATTAAAAGACTCATATTTAAACACAAGACAACGATTTATTTCTATTTGTAAACCACTTCAAACGGAAGATTATTCCGTACAACCCAAAATATTCGTATCTCCACCAAAGTGGCATTTGGCCCATAGTACCTGGTTTTTTGAGCAATTTGTACTTTCAGAATATAAAAAAGATTACAAAACTTTTGATGAGGATTTTGCATACTTATTCAACAGCTATTATAACAATGCTGGTAAACGCGTATTACGTCCCAATAGAGGTTTGATGACGCGCCCAACGGTCGATCAGGTTTATGAGTATCGTGCCTATGTTGACGAGCAAATGATTAATTTTTTTACTGAAATTCCTTCGGAAAAAGCCAAAGAAGTCATCCTTTTGGGCATTCAGCATGAGCAGCAACATCAAGAGTTATTCTATTACGACATAAAATATATTTTAGGAAATCAGCCAACCTTCCCAACGATTGAAAACACGATTCATTTAGCTGAAATTGAAAAACCTTCCAAATGGTTAAAAATTGAAGAAGGTGTTTATGATATTGGATACGAAGGCAAAGATTTTTCTTATGATAATGAACTGGGTAAGCATAAGGTCTATTTGCATGAATTTGAGATTTCAGACCAATTAGTGACCAATGCAGAGTTTCTGGAATTTATAGAAGCAGGAGGTTACCAAAATTTTAATCTCTGGCATGCTGAAGGTTGGGATTTCGTACAACAGAATAATGTAAAAGCACCAGAATATTGGTATAAAATAGACCGTAATTGGCACCAATATACATTGCAAGGTTTTCAAGCAATAAATTCAAAACAGCCAGTAAGTCACATAAGTTTGTATGAGGCCTATGCATTTGCAGAATGGAAAAAAATGCGATTACCAACAGAATTTGAATGGGAAGTCGCTTCCAAAAAATTAGACTACGGTCAACTTTGGGAATGGACAAATAGTGCATATCTACCTTACCCAAATTTTTCTAAGGCACCAGGAGCATTGGGCGAATACAACGGTAAATTTATGATCAATCAAATGGTGCTTCGAGGTGCTTCGGTCGTAACTGCCAACGGTCACAGCAGACCGACATATCGTAATTTTTTTCATCCAGAGATGAGATGGCAATTTTCAGGAATTAGACTCGTAAAATAATATGAATACCACGTTTGCAAAAGATATAAAAAAGGGCTTAACTGCTGAAGATAAATTTCTATCATCAAAATATTTCTATGATGACAATGGTAGTCGCATATTCCAGGAGATCATGCAAATGCCAGAATATTATTTAACAGATGCCGAATTTGAAATTCTTTCATTACAATCAAAACAAATTGTTGAGGCATTAGGTTTTAGCGAACCTTTCAATATCATAGAATTAGGTGCTGGAGACGGTTTTAAAACTTTTAAGCTTCTTGAATATCTTGTTAATGAAAAAATCGAGTTTAATTATGTGCCAATAGATATTTCCAAAGAGGCCATAACGATACTCTCAGCTAAACTTAAAGAGCGATTGCCCAAATTATCCATCAAGCCAAGAGTTGGCGATTATTTTGATATTCTAAAAGAGGAATCAAAAAATAACATACCAAGTCTTTTATTGTTTTTAGGTAGTAATATTGGTAACTACCAAAGCGAAGAAGCTATCAATTTGATCAAGCTCTTTAATGAAAATATGAATGTCAATGATAAACTTCTTATTGGGATTGATTTAAAGAAAAATCCAATAACTATACAAAATGCCTATTTTGATAACGCTGGAGTTACTAAGCGTTTTAACTTAAATCTTTTGCTGAGAATCAATAGAGAATTTAATGCTGATTTTAAAATTGATGATTTTGATTTCTATTGCTATTACAATCCTTTAAATGGTGAGGTGAAAAGCTATATTGTGAGCTTAAAAAAACAAACGATTCATATTGAAAAATTAGACTTACAGGTTGAGTTCAATCAAAATGAACTTATATGGACAGAGCTTTCTAAAAAGTACTCAATTGAAGATATAGAGAATTTGGCAGATGAGGCAAATTTCAGTGTAAAAAACCATTTTTTAGATTGCAAGCACTATTTTACTGATAGCCTTTGGGAAAAGTTAGGCTAATAATCAATACATTTGGTATGGAGGGATTACTATATATTATATGCTCTCCTTTACTATTTAAATCGTACATAATGACTAATGTTTATAGATATACTTCAATAATTATATTGCTTCTACTTTTTAATGCTTGTGCGACTTATCATCCGCAGTATAGAGAGGAAGAGCAAAAAGGTATAAAACGTCCAGATAAAGAAATTGAGAAAACATTTTACTTAGTTGGTGATGCAGGAAAATCACCTCAAGGCGGTATGTCTAAAGCGTTGACTGCATTTAATAATCATATTTCTGGTAAAGACACAAAGGAAGATTTTGCCATTTTTTTAGGAGACAATATTTATCCAGATGGTCTGCCACTTGAGGGAACACCAGGAAGAAGAGAGGCAGAAAATGCTCTGAATGGTCAAATAAAATCGGTTAAAGACTTTAAGGGAGAGGTCGTTTTTATACCTGGAAATCATGATTGGTATGCAGGTGGTATTGATGGTTTAAAACGTCAAGAAAAATATATTGAAGATGCTTTGGGAAAAAATACGTTTCAACCAGAAAATGGTTGTCCGTTAGAAAGTATTGATATAGGAGAAAATATTCAATTAATTGCTATAGATACGCAGTGGTACTTGGAAAATTGGAATAATAATCCAGGAATTAATGACGAATGTGAAATCAAAACAAGAGATCGTTTTTTTGAAGAATTAGAAGGCGAGCTTAAGAAAGCCCAAAACAAAACAATAGTATTGGCAATGCACCACCCAATGTACACAAATGGTGTTCATGGTGGTTTTTATGCAGCAAAAAAACATTTGTATCCAACACAAAGTAACACGCCAGTTCCAATTTTTGCTTCATTAATAGCGCAAATTAGAACTCAAGGAGGTGTTTCTATCCAGGACCGATATAATGAAAGTTACAATAAATTGATGAGTCGCTTAGAGACTTTGGCATTTGAGTCTGAGAATTTGATATTCGTCTCTGGGCACGAACATACATTGCAATACATAGAAAATGACCGAATTAAGCAAATTGTATCTGGATCTGGCGCAAAAGAATCTTATGCTCAATTGAGTGATAATGGTTTGTTTTCTTATGGAGGACAAGGGTTTGCAGAGCTTACAGTTTATAAAGATGGTAGTAGCTGGGTAAGTATTTATGGAGAAGAAAATGGACAACCTAAACATTTATTTGCTAAGCAAATTTATGAGCCAACAAAAGATTATAATGTGTCACACTTACCAGATAGCTTCCCTCAAGAGATAGAAACATCTGTTTATTCAAAAGAAGAAACCGAAAAAACCAGTTTTTTTGAGTCGGTTTGGGGAGATCATTATCGTGAAGTTTACAGTACCAAGATTACAGCACAAGTTGCCACTTTAGATACATTATATGGCGGACTGGAAATTGTGAGAGCAGGTGGTGGCCACCAAACAAGATCACTGCGCTTAAAAACCAAAGATGGTAGAGAGCTAAATATGAGAGCATTAAGAAAAAGCGCTACTCAATATTTACAAGCGGTATTGTTTAAGGATACATACATCCAGGATGATTTTGAAAAAACTGCAATTGAAGGTTTGATTCAGGACTTTTACACAGCAGCACATCCTTACGCGTTTATGGTGGTTCCAGATTTATCAGATGCAGGTAAAATTTATCATACAAACCCTAAAATTTTTTACATTCCGAAGCATAAATATTTGGGAAAATATAATAATGATTATGGTGATGAGCTTTACATGATAGAAGAACGTCCAGAAGATAACTATACAGACGAGCGCAATTTTGGATATGCAGATGATATTGAAAGTACCCACGATATTATAGAAAAAATCAGAGAAGATGAAAAATATAAAATCGATGAAAACGCATACATAAGAGCACGATTGTTTGATATGTTAATTGGTGATTGGGATCGCCATCAAGACCAATGGCGCTGGGCACAATTTAACCAAGAGAATGGAGATAAGCTTTTTAGACCAATACCTAGAGATCGTGACCAAGTGTTTTCTAATTTTGATGGAACCTTGTTGGATGTAATGCGAATCATATCTGGATCTACCAACCAATTGCAGGTCTACGATGAAGAGTTAAAAGATGTAAAATGGATGAACTCTGCAGGTGTAAAACTTGATCGGGTTTTGGTGCAACAATCAACCAAAGAAAAATGGCTGGAGCACGCAAAATACTTGAGAAATAATATTACAGATGAAGTTATAGAAAAAGCCTTCTCTAAAGTACCTATTGAAGTTCGAGACGAAACTTTAGAAGAGATTAAGGTAAAATTAAAAGGTAGGCGATCAAACTTAGAAGATATTGCTGAACGTTACTATAAATATTTGAATGAATTGGTGATTCTTACAGGAACAGATAAAGATGATTATATAGAGGTCATAAGAGTTGCCGATAATGAAACCCAAGTAAAAATATCAAGAATTATAGATGGTGAAAAAGCAGAAGTTATCGTCGATAAGGTATTCAACAAAGATATCACTTCAGAAATATGGGTTTATGGCTTGGATGACAAGGATGTCTTTGAGGTGTCTGGTAAAGCCAATAATTTAATATTTACAAGATTAATTGGTGGTCAAGAAAATGACACTTATATAATAAACTCAGGTAGAAGAGTGAAGGTTTACGATCATGAAAGTAAACCAAATACAATAGAAAAAAATAAAGGTGCAACCATAAGATTTACAGATGTTTATAACCTTAATCTATTTGATTACCAAAAACATATCGTCAACAATGGTTCAATAACACCAGCATTAGGATATAATCCAGATGACGGTATTTCCTTAGGTTTTCAATTTGCTAAAACTAAAAACGGGTTTCAAAGAAATCCCTTCTCACAGCAACACGTATTTAAAGGAGGTTATTTTTTTGCAACCAGTGGTTTTTCATTAACCTATGACGGTGAATTTGCAAATATCATGAACGACTGGAATTTGCATGTTGGAGGACAATTTACATCAGATAATTTCACAAATAACTTTTTTGGCTTCGGAAATGAAACCGTAAACAACGATGACGAACTTGATTATGACTATAACCGTGTAAAGACCAGTATCTATATGGCAAAAGCTGGTATTTTGAAGAAAGGTAATTTTGGTAGTGATTATGGATTTAGAGCTGTTTTTGAAGCTATTGAACTCGATAACACAGCAAACCGATTTATTACACAATTTGCTCCTGCATCATTTGATGAATTCTACAAAAGGCGTTTGTTTGCTGCTTTAGAGACCGAATATAATTACGAAAGTTTTGATTCTAAGCTAGATCCTTCTAGAGGGATGACATTTAAAATGACCGTAGGAGGTAAAACCGAACTTGAAGATGCCAAAAACGTTTATGGCTATATAAATTCTAATTTAGGATTTTATAATTCAATAAGTAGAAATCGTAAACTGGTTTTAAAGACAGATGCCAGAGTTCAAGTAAGAGTTGGTGACGATTTTCAATTTTACCAAGCTGCAAATATTGGAGGTGATAGTGGTTTGAGAGGTTTTAGAGCAGAACGTTTTACTGGTAAAAACTCATTTGTAGGGAGCGCAGATGTGAGATACAGCTTTAATTCTTTTAAAACAAGAACACTACCTTTGCAAATCGGTATATTTGGTGGTTTTGATATTGGTAGAGTTTGGCTTAAAGGTGATTTTTCTGATAAATGGCATAACGATTATGGAGGTGGATTTTGGGTAACCGCTGCTGAAAGTCTCTCAGGGACGTTTAATCTTTTTAATAGCTCAGAAGGAGTCAGGTTTTCTTTCGGTTTTGGGCTAAATTTTTAAAACACTATTTTGAAAAGTTATTTTTACATCATCATAAAATATTTCGAAAAATTAGAGAGCAATATCGCATTCTATCCATCTTTGATAAGTGCAGCAGGCATCTTCTTTGCATTTTTCATGATCTATTTAGAAAGTGTTGGTATCTCTAAATACCTCGTTGAGCATGCACCGATTCTTGTAGTAAACAATACAGAAACTGCAAGAAGCCTTTTAACGACATTTATAGCAGGATTGATATCCATTATGGTATTCAGTTTTTCATTGGTAATGATCCTTTTAAATCAAGCGTCAAGTAATTTTTCGCCTAGATTGCTTCCAGGCTTGATTTCTAACTCAAGACATCAAATAATATTGGGTATTTACAATGCTACATTACTGTATTGTATTTTTACGTTAGTCTCTATCGCACCTCATGGAGATAAGTACCAAATGCCAGGTTTCTCGGTGTTATTAGGAATCATATTTATGACTTTAAGTTTGGGGGCATTTATATATTTTATTCATTCTATTTCACAAGAAATCCAAGTGAGTAACATCATGGATAAAATCTTCACCAAATCTAAAAATCGTCTAGAAAAACTTGTAGAATCAGAAAAGCACCTAGATACGGACTTTGAAGACACTAGTGAATGGAAAACGCTAATGGCAAAATCCACGGGTTACATGCAGGACATAAGTCTAAATGCATTGGCAGAATTATCAAAAGAGAATAATCTCAAAATTGAAATCGTACCCATAAAAGGCGTCTATGTACTAAAAGGAATCCCTGTTCTAAAAGTAAAGGGAGAAACAGATGATGAACTTGAAAAATCACTTTTAGAAACCATTACATTTTCTAAGAACGAACTTATTGAAGATAATTATGTATTGGCCTTCAAACAAATAACAGAAATCGCTCTTAAAGCCATGTCACCAGGAATAAACGATCCTGGAACATGCATAAACGCAATAGATTACTTAACAGAGCTCTTTGCGTTAAGAATGACTAAAAAGGATAAAAGCTATTATTTTGATGACAATGACAAACCTCTAATATATATTAAAACTGTAAGTTTTGAGGAAACATTGTTCTATGTTATGGCTGCCCTAAGGAACTATTGTAAGCATGACCTTATTATTGTTCAAAAATTATTTTTAATGCTGCAATATCTGTTGCAAATAGATGATGTCTTAGATGAACATTACAAAAAAGCAGTAGTCAAGGAGATAGAAAATTTAAAAAATGATGCTTTAAAATCTCATGAAAATGAAGCAGATTTAAAAGTAATCAAATCCCAGATTGAACGATTAGAGCGTTTAAATCCTTCAGATCAAAAGATAAAATCATAAATTTTTCCACCTTCGTGTTTTGTTTTTTCATCTGTGATTAAAACCTCATTATCATGTATAAAAACAACACCTTCCTTTTGGGAATCGTGTTCAAATGCTAATGATTTTACTTTGCCATCAAAAAAATTATCAGATTTAAAATCTGTGATTTTCCATAACCTTTCATGGTTTAATAGCACAACGGTTTTACCATCATCACTAATATCTGCCGAAGTAACTTTTGTGTGTTTTCCATCAAGTTTCACTTCAGCAATATAGTTAGCCTCATGATCACCTTTTCTATTAGGGACCTTAAAAAGCTTGCAGTCCTTATCACTTTTTGAGAATATATAAAAGTAGTCATTGTAGAGAAAAAACGATTCAAAATCTTCAGATTCCATTTTCTTCGGAAGTGTAAAACTTATCACTTCCGCAGTAGTTAAATCTGTTGCTTTTTCAGGATTTGTTATTTTATAGATAGTGAAATTCTCTCGTTTTTTACTGTTATTTCCAAAATCTCCAATGTAGATGTTTCCGAAGTTATCCGACGTTAAATCCTCCCAGTCATTATTTTGCGCATTTTCAATTTCAAGGTTTTTTACAATTTCAATTTTTGAGTTCAATGCATATAGGTTATTCTTGTTTCCCGCATCTTCGATAGTCCAGAGTAAATCTGAGTTTTTTGTTTTTTCAATGGCAGATGCTTCTTTTAAACTCGAGGGTAAATCGGCAAGAGGCGTTACTTTTCCAGTGTAACACGAAGAAGTACTAAAAAAAAGGATTATTATAAAAAAGCTATTAAAATTCATAAAGTTTAATTTATAATAAAGTAAAAAGTTTTTCTTGGTAAACGAAAATCTAAAGTCATAAAGATTCTTTAAAATTAATTTTCCGGTATTTCTAATGCTGAATTTAATACTTTTATAGCCTATGCAAAATCCATTAAAATTTGGTCACAGAGGAGCCAAAGGTCATTTGGCGGAAAACACAATAGCATCCATTGAAAAAGCCATAGAGCTTGGTGTTGATGGTATTGAAATTGACGTTCATAGATGTGCATCTGGAGAACTAGTCGTGTTTCACGATTTTACTTTAGAAAGAATGACCAATGGGTTTGGTGATGTTTCACAACATACATTATCGCAATTAAAGGCCCTCAAGGTTAGTTCTCAATTTACAATCCCAACTCTAGTTGAAGTTCTTGATGTAATTGATAAAAAATGTGTTTTAAATATAGAGCTCAAAGGAAAAGATACTGCAACAGAAACTTGTAAACTCATTGATGCGTTTATAACGTACAACAATTGGAAAATCTCAGATTTTTTAATCTCAAGTTTTGATCTTGAAGAATTGAAGAAAGCTCGTGTTCTTAATGAAAATTTAAGACTAGGTGTACTTACTGAAAAAAGAGTACCAGACATTTTAGAATTTTCGAATACCGTTAACGCCTATTCACTCAATATCAACTATGAAATGATCGATAGAAAAGACGTGAAATTGGCTCATGATAATGGATTGAAAATTTTTGTGTGGACGGTAAACAATATTAAAAGTATAGAGCTTATGAAAAAGTATGATGTAGATGCAATAATTTCTGATGTGCCAGATTGCTTATGAAAAAATATGATGTTATTATAGTTGGAGGTGGAGCAGCAGGTTTTTTTGCAGCTATAAATATTGCAAATTTAAACCCAGAATTAAAAGTTGCTATTCTTGAAAAAGGGAAAGAGGGTCTTCAAAAAGTAAAAGTTTCGGGAGGAGGGCGATGCAACGTTACGCATGCCGAATTTATACCACAAGAATTAGTACTTAATTACCCAAGAGGAGAAAAAGAACTTCTTGGTCCTTTCCACCAGTTCATGACTGGAGATACCATAGAATGGTTTGAAAATAGAGGTGTAGAATTAAAGATAGAAGAGGATGGTCGCATGTTTCCTGTTTCTAATTCATCACAAACAATTATAGATTGTTTTCTTGACGAAGCAAATAAGCTTAATGTTGAGGTTTTATACTCACACGCATTAAAATCAATATCAAAAACTAAAGGTGTTTGGTTATTGGAAACAAATCAAGGCGATTTTTCGGCAGAAAACATAATGCTGGCGACAGGAAGTAGTGCTAAAATCTGGAATATGCTAGAATCTCTTGGGCACACGATTTCACAACCTGTACCCTCATTATTTACTTTCGATATTAAAGATGAGCGCATAAAAGATATTCCAGGTGTAGTAGCTTTAGATGTTGAGGTAAAAGTCGTGGATTCTAATCTGTTTAGCGAAGGACCGTTGCTTATTACGCACGTTGGAATGAGCGCTCCAGCCATTTTAAAACTCTCTGCATTTGGGGCAATAGAACTCGCAACTCGTAATTATAAGTTCCAGATTGAAGTGAATTTTATTAAACAATCGTTGGATGATTGTATTGACAATTTAAAACATATAAAACATGAGTTAGCTAAAAAAACAGTTCTCAAATCCGCTCAGTTTGAAATCCCAAAACGATTATGGCAAAAACTGGTTTTAGCATCTCAAATAACTAATGATACCCGTTGGGCAGACCTCAATAAATCACAGTTAGAGCAATTAGCTTCACAGCTTACAGAGGCAGTTTTTGATGTTACTGGCAAAAGCACCTTTAAAGAAGAATTTGTTACTGCAGGTGGTGTAAATCTAAAAGAAATAAACTTTAAGACTTTTGAAAGTAAGATACAAGAAAATCTATATTTTGCTGGTGAAATTTTAAATATCGATGCCATAACTGGCGGGTTTAATTTTCAAAATGCGTGGTCTGGAGCTTATGTTGCAGCACAGGCTATTGCTATGCATAAATAGATGTTCTAGAATATTTTTGAATAGTACTTTTAAATTCCTCAAAATTATAAGGTTTGGTAATCACTTGGTTAATGCCAGCTTGCTTTGCCCTATCTTCAATTTCATTAGAATTTAATGCGGTTAAAGCCAAAATAGGAATGTAAGGATTAAACATTCTAATATGTTTGGTAACTTCAAAACCATCCATATCTGGCATATTTATATCCATTAAAATAAGATCAAAATCACCTTCTTTAACAATTGAAATACTCTCGCGACCGTTATGAGTTGTTTCACAGTAATGGTTATCTATTCTCTCAATATTTTTTTGAGTAATCAAAAGATTGATTTTGTTATCATCAACGACAAGCACATGTATTGGAGTATCGTTTTGAAAGTCGTTTTTAGGCTTAGATATAGGGTTTGTTTTTGAAAACTTGAATGTAGTGTCAAAAAAGAATGTTGAGCCTTCTCCTATTTCAGAAATAAAATCAATAGTAGAACCATGGCTTTTTAATAATGTTTTAACGATGTAAAGTCCTAAACCAGAGCCTCTACTGTTTTTATTTAAAAAGGTTTTATTTTCAAAAGCATTGAATATGATTGATCTATGTTCATCATCAATTCCAATACCAGTATCTCTAATTTCAAAATGGAGCGTCACATCATCTGCAGTTCTGCTTTTTTCGGTAACGTGGATGGATACAGATCCGGTTTTGGTATATCTAATCGCATTATAACCAAGATTGATTAGTATTTGACTAAAGGCAACTTTATCTATTAAGATATTTTCGTCAATATCTGAATCTTCAATTTCTACATAAAAATCTAAGCCTTTTTGCTCGGCTGCCACTTCAACACTACTGGTAACATGTTTTAAAATATTGACAACCTTATCAGGTTTTAAACGCAAATCCTTGTCTTCAAAACTTAGTTTGGTAGCTTGTAAAACATTATCAATTAGTATAGAAATATAATTAGTTGAGGAGATAAGAGAATTTAAATAAGATTGTTTTTTGTCTTTATTATCTTCTTGCTCAATAAGTGTTGCTAAACCATTAATGCCATAAATTGGAGTTCTTAGTTCATGACTTAAAACTGAGAAAAATTCTAGTCTTTCTTTATCAATTAACAAAAGCTTATTGTTGGTCTGTTTGAGCTCTTTATTGATGTTGCTTATGTTTTTTCTAGCTTTGAAATAGAAATACAAAAGTATTAGTGCAATAATTAAACAGAAGCCAGTAATAATTGTAGAATAAAGGAATATTTGAGATAATTTGGTTTCGTTTTCCCTAGTATGCTCAACAACATTAAGTCTTTGTTCTGCGGTTATAATTTTATAAATAAGCTCACCGTTTTTAGAATTTCTTTTTTCATAATCCCTTAGGGCATCATATTTATAAGTGTCAGATTTTAATAAATACTCGGTAGCAGAATCTAGATTTTTATCAATATCCTTATAATATAAAAACTTGTAATAGTTGAAGGTTGCTAACTTGTTGTATTTATCGTATTCATCCTTAATGGATTCTTTAAGATCATTCTCTTCTATAGTAAATAACAAATCAAAACCTTCCTCTTTGAAATTACTGATTTTTACTTTTGCAATTGCATTATAGTATTTGAATGAGGTTTGCAACCGCTCTTTTAACAATGGGTAATCGTATTCTTTTGAGGTATTCAATAAATCGAAATTAGTGCTATCTAATTTTGCTAAAGCATAATTTGTAGATTCAAAAAGGCTATCGTTTTCATAGTTATAATATTGCTTTTTGACCTTGTTTTGAAGATTTATAAATTGAAATTCACTATTTAAATCGTTAGATAATTTTTGTGCTATTGGGTAAATACTGTCAAACTTTTTATAATTTTTGGAATCTACATAAGTTGAAATAAGACCAGCCAAAACTATATCTTTTCCTTTGTTCATATCTAAGGAATCATAAATAGTTAAAGCTCTATAATAGTAATCTTGTGCGTTTTTGTAATTTCCCATTTCAGATAAAACCATACCAAACGCATTGTAGGTTTTAGCCTCAGTAGATTTTAAATTATATTTTTTAGAAAATTCTAGAGCCTCATTTAGTAATACCGTGGCTTCGTAAAGACTGTCATTTTGAATTAATCTATCTAGAGCGATACTATCAAATGTACAGTTTGATACATTTTTTTTAATTTCTTTTTGGGCAAAGCCAATAGAACTAAAAGCGATGAATATAAAAACTTGTGTAAATAAAAGTGTAAATCTTTTATGCGACATCTAAGTAGATTAATAAATTTGGGTGCGGTAAAATTACAATTTATTTTTTAATATCATTTTTTTATTTGAATTTCAATCTTTTATGAATTATATAGTTTTACTTAGAGGAATTAACGTTGGAGGCCATAGAAAGATTAAAATGGAAGATTTGCGTGATTTGCTCACCAACTCAGGATTTAGAGATGTGAAGACTTATATTCAAAGCGGAAATGTAATTTTAAATACTTCGGAAATTTCGCCATCCAACATTCAATCAAAAATCAAGACATTACTTCTTGACCACTTTAATTTTGAAGTCCCAGTCATTGCCAAGACTAGATTTGAATTTCAGGCTATTTTTGATAACTGTCCATTTTCCGAAGAAAAAAAAGAAAACAGCTATTTCGTTTTACTAAGTGAAATACCAAATGTAGCTGCTGTAAAAGAATTGTCGAAAATTAAATATGAGAATGAAGAATTCCAGATTATCAATAACTGCGTTTATTTTTATTCCCACATAGGCTATGGCAATTCAAAGTTCAACATGAATATGATTGAGAAAAAATTAAATGTATATGCAACATCCCGAAACTTTAAAACAATGGTAAAACTACTATCTTTGTGCGAGTCAAATGATTGATATGATAGAAACTCAATTTATACCCAAACCCTATTCAAAAAATCTAGAAAGCGGTCAATTTACGTGGTCATCTCCAAGCAATATTGCGCTGGTAAAATATTGGGGAAAAAAAGAACATCAAATTCCTGAAAATCCTTCGGTTAGTTTTACTTTGGATTATTGTAAAACAACAACCACAGTAAAATTTTCAAAAAAGGAAACTAAAGAAAATTTCTCTTTTGAAATCTTTTTAGATGGTGAGAAAAAGGAAGATTTTAAACCTAAAATTGAAACTTTTTTTAAACGAATTGAGACGTACTTACCCCTTTTAAAAGCCTATCATTTTAAGATTGAAACGTCTAATTCTTTTCCGCATAGCTCTGGCATTGCATCGTCTGCTTCTGGGATGAGCGCTCTGGCTTTATGTTTACTGAGTATTGAAAAAAGACTTTTAGAAGATATTTCCGAAGAACAATTTAATCAAAAAGCATCCTTTTTGGCGCGCTTAGGCTCAGGTAGTGCTTGTAGAAGTATTGAGGGCGACTTGGTCGTTTGGGGAAATCATGACGACATTGAGGGTAGCTCTAATCTCTTCGGAATAAAATATCCTTACGACGTTCATCAAAATTTTAAAAATTATCAAGACACCATACTTTTGGTAGATAAGGGAGAAAAGCAAGTGAGTAGTTCGGTTGGTCACAATTTGATGCACGGGCATCCTTTTGCACAACAACGTTTTGAGCAGGCTCATCAAAATATGTCAAGATTGATGACAATTTTTAAGTCTGGAGACTTAGAATCTTTTATTAAAATTGTTGAAAGTGAGGCATTAACCCTACACGCAATGATGATGACCAGCATGCCATATTTTATTTTAATGAAACCAAACACATTGGAAGTCATTAATAAAATCTGGAATTTTAGGCATAAAACAGATTCAAAAGTGTGCTTTACTTTAGATGCTGGCGCAAATGTTCATGTATTATATCCTGAAAATGAAAAAGAGAATGTTTTGGAATTCATTAAAAATGAACTTGTTGATTATTGTCAAAATGGACATTATATTACAGATCAAATTGGCTTTGGCGCTAAGATGATTTCATAATGATAAAAAGCTAATTATTAATTCTATAAACCAAATAATAGAATTATCCGTATATTTGTTAAACACTTGCGGTCAAATTTGACTGTCAATTGAAGACTACTAAATGAAAGGACCTCTTTTTTATTCAAAAATATTACTCTTTGGTGAGTACGGAATCATTAAGGATTCTAAAGGTTTATCTATCCCATATAACTTTTATAATGGTGCATTGAAGACAGATGAGAATCCTTCTGAACAAGCTATAAAATCCAACGAAAGTTTAAGGCGTTTTGTATCATATTTAAACGATATTGATAGTAAACTGGTCACGTTTGATATTGAGACTTTAGAAACTGATGTAGAAGGAGGTATGTATTTTGATTCTTCAATCCCACAAGGCTATGGCGTTGGGAGTAGTGGTGCTTTGGTTGCTGCGATTTATGATAAATATGCTGAAGATAAAATTACGGTTTTAGAAAACTTGACGAGAGAGAAACTTCTAAAATTAAAACTGATTTTTTCTGAAATGGAATCGTTTTTCCACGGGAAATCTTCAGGTTTAGACCCATTAAACAGTTATTTAAGTATCCCAATTTTAATAAACTCTAAAGATAATATTGAAGCAACGGGAATTCCTGCACAACAAACAGACGGTAAAGGCGCTGTGTTTTTATTAGATTCTGGCATAATTGGCGAAACAGCACCAATGGTTAGCATCTTTATGGAAAACATGAAGCAGGAAGGCTTTAGGAGTATGCTTAAAAATCAATTTATCAAACATACAGATGCTTGTGTGGATGACTTTTTAAAAGGTGATGTAAAATCGCTTTTCAAAAACACCAAGCAACTCTCAAAAGTTGTTTTAAATCATTTCAAGCCAATGATTCCAAAACAATTTCATGAACTTTGGAAAAACGGACTTGAAACAAACGACTACTATCTAAAACTTTGTGGCTCTGGAGGAGGAGGTTATATTTTAGGATTTACCGAAGATTTCGAAAAAGCACAACAATCACTTAAAGATTATAAATTAGAAGTCGTTTATAACTTTTAGATTGCTCTAAACACTTTCTCTTGAAATTAATTAGTGACATACTTAATTTAAAATTGTAGGTATGTTATTTAATTCACTTGAGTTTGCTGTTTTTCTTCCAATAACTTTTCTGTTATACTGGTTTTTAGCGAAAAAAAGCACTAAAGGACAAAACACCATAATATTAGTTTCTAGCTATGTATTTTATGGGTTTTGGGACTGGCGTTTTTTAATTCTCATTTTTTTTAGTTCAACACTAGATTACGTTATAGCCAATAAGATTAATCACAATAAGGTTCAAAATAAACGAAAATTATTAATGTGGTTAAGTGTCTTTATCAATATAGGGTTATTGGGTGTATTCAAATATTTCAATTTTTTTATAGACACATTTGTTCAGACTTTTACCCTTTTTGGAAAAAATATATCAGCCAGCAGTTTGAGTTTGATTTTACCCGTAGGTATAAGTTTTTACACATTCCAAAGTTTGAGTTACACTATTGATGTATATAGAAAAACATTGAAACCTACTAAAGATTACATTTCGTTTTTATGTTATGTAAGTTTTTTTCCTCAACTAGTTGCAGGTCCAATTGAAAGAGCTAGTAATTTATTGCCTCAATTTTACTCACTTCGGAAATTTAATTACAACCAGGCTTCCTCTGGTTTAAGACAAATACTTTGGGGTCTTTTCAAAAAAATGGTCGTGGCAGATAATTGTGCGAGATATGTGAACATCATATTTGAGAATTCTTCAGATCAAACTGGGAGCACATTGTTCTTGGGTGCGGTATTATTTTCTTTTCAGATTTATGGTGATTTTTCTGGATACTCAGATATTGCTATTGGTAGTGCTAAATTATTTGGATTCGATTTTAAGCAGAATTTTTCTGTGCCATACTTTTCTAGAAATATAGCCGAATTTTGGAGGCGATGGCATATTTCATTATCGACTTGGTTTAGGGATTACTTATATATCCCTTTAGGTGGGAGTAGAGGATCAAAATTAAATACAGTACGAAACATTTTTATTGTTTTTATAATTAGTGGTTTTTGGCATGGAGCGAATTGGACGTTTATCGTTTGGGGTTTTATTCATGCATTATTTTTTGTACCATCTTTTTTGGTGAAATCTAATAGAAGATATCTTGACGTCGTAGCCAAAAATTCATTTATCCCTTCTTTTAAAGAGATTTTGTCAATGTTGTTTACGTTTATCGTTGTTACTTTAGCATGGGTTTTCTTTAGGGCAGAAACAGTAATGGATGCATTTGTGTACTTTCAAAATATGTTTTCAAAGACCATGTTTACAATGCCTTATTATATTTCCGAAGAAAAATTGATCGTTAGTATTTTCTTCATCATTGTTCTAATCGTTTTTGAGTGGATTGGAAGAAAAAATAGTTTTACCTTAGAACACATAAATGTGGTGATGTCAAGACCAATAAGATATGTCTTTTATTATGGATTGATAATGGTCATATTTTTATTTGGAGCCAAGAACGAGCCTTTTATCTATTTTCAGTTTTAATACAGTGATTTGAAAAGATTTTTAATACATATAACATGGTTTGCAATTGTTGTTGGTTTGAGCATTTTTTGTGTTTTCTCTTTGGCAGACGGAACTTCAGATCCCTTTTATAAAAGATTTACGACGCCTAGACAAACATCTTTGGTTCTTGGATCTTCAAGGGCTGCTCATGGTATAATACCATCAATAATAAGTGAAGAATTAAAAATTGAAAATGGATTTAATTACGCCTTTACTTATAATACGAGTCCTTATGGCGAAGTGTACTTAAATAGTATTAAAAAAAAACTGGATACAACCTCAAAAAATCAACTGTTTATTTTGGGTGTTGATCCATGGGTTTTGTCAAACAAAGGAGATAACCCTAATGATATCGACCAATTCTTAGAAAAAAACAATTTTTTAGGTGATTTGGAGACTGTAAATTCAAATCCTAATTTTGAATACTTAATTAAGTCTTATTCTGATCCCTACATTAAAATTTTATATAATAATACCCATGTTAAATTAGAAGATGATGGATATTTAAGAACTTTAATAAATCCATCAATTGAAAAAATTGCAATTAATAAAGGGAAAACTTTAGAGAAATACAAGAGGATACCAAAACTATATAAATTTTCAGAACTTAGAATGTCCTATCTAAAAGAGACAGTAAACTATTTTCAAGAATATGGAGATGTATATTTAGTAAGAATACCTATAGACTTAGATTTTTTAGAATTGGAAGATATTTTAAAACCAGATTTTGACGAGCTTATGAATACATTTGCATTACAATTAGATATCGAATACTTTAATTTTTCAAAAGAAGGTAATAGTTATAGCTACTCAGATGGTCATCATCTGTTGCCAGATTCGGCAAAAGAACTATCATTGCAAATTGCTAATAAAATAAAACAGAGTAAAGAGTAATAATTTAGAAATGGGCAGTTACGTTACGAGAAGGCAAAAACACATTATGCTGAAATTTTTCAGTATGTTTTCTGTTGTTCGTGGTTATAACATTCTCATTATTGTTATTGCACAATATTTGACTTCTGTTTACATACTGGCTCACGACAAACCACTCAAACAAGTGATTTTTGATGTGAATTTGTTCATGTTGGTTTTGGCATCTGCAGCAACAATTGCAGGAGGATATATTATCAATAATTTTTATGATTCTGAAAAAGATCAAATCAATAGACCGTTCAAATCAAAATTAGATCGACTCGTAAGTCAGAATACAAAACTCTCATTTTATTTTGTACTCAATTTTTCCGCAGTGATAATGGCGAGCTATGTATCATTTAATGCAGTGATTTTTTTCTCTATTTATATATTTGGGATCTGGTTTTACTCGCATAAATTAAAAAAACTCCCATTTATTGGTAATCTAACATCTGCGATATTAACCATTACTCCTTTTTTTGCGATTTTCCTGTATTATCAAAATTTCGAGCATGTCATTTTTGTGCACGCTGTTTTTCTGTTTTTGATGATTTCTATGCGAGAACTAACAAAAGATCTAGAAAATATGAAAGGGGATTTGTTGCTCAATTACAAAACAATACCAATAGTTTATGGGGAAAAAGCATCAAAAATAATGCTCACCGTCTTAATTTCAATAACTATTATACTCGTATACCTATTACTTAATTATTTTGATGTTGGTTATATGTATTTGTTTTTTTACCTCTCTGTATTTTTATTATTTATTTTTCTAGCTTTACTTTGGAAATCTAAAACCAAAACCCACTACTTGATATTACATAATATTTTGAAATTTATTATAGTAGCAGGCGTTTTTTGTATCGTACTTATTAATGTTGACATTGTTTTAAACCGAATTTAAGTAACCATAATCTTAAAGTTGCATTTGCTCAAATTTCATCTGTAGTTTTCAGTAAAAATAGAACACTTTTAAAAGTAAAACAGTCTATCGCACCATAGATTTTAATCGTGTTTGAAGAACGACTAATTTTTAATTTAATTGAATACCCTTTTTGGAGGCGTTACGCAACTATACGTAAACCGCGAGCGTTAATCTACCATTAAAATTATCTATTAGTATGAACTAATTATAGTACCTTTGCGAAAAATTATAAATCATGAGCAGACAGCAAGGAACGAACGGAAAAGGGAAATCTTCAGGAAGAGGAAGCAGTAAGCCAACCAATAAAAAATCAAGCAGAGGACGCGATGATGCCAAAGGTAAAAGTTTTGCTCGTGGCAATGCACCTATAAAGAAAAAGGTGACAACACCAGTAGCGCCAAAACCAACAAAACCATCTAATCCAGACGAGATTAGATTAAACAAATACATAGCCAACTCTGGTGTTTGCTCACGTAGAGATGCAGATATGCACATTTCCGTAGGTAGTGTAACGGTAAATGGTAAAGTAATTAATGAAATGGGTTACAAAGTAAAACTTGATGATGATGTTCGTTTTGATGGTGCTCGTATTAATCCAGAAAAGAAAACTTACGTATTGCTTAACAAACCAAAGGGATTTGCAACCACTACAAGTGAAAGTAAGGGAAAAACCGTGATGGATCTTGTTGCAAATGCTACAACAGCACGTATAAAACCAATAGGAAGGTTAGGAAGAGGTTCTACAGGCTTATTGTTGTTTACAAACGACGATATTATTGAAAAAAAATTCACTAATTCTAAAAATGGAGTATCCCGATTATTTGAAATTGAATTAGATAAGAACTTGAAATATGAAGATTTTTTAAAGATTAAGGAAGGGATAAAACCAATGGGTAAATTGGTTGCTGTTGAAGAGATAAGCTACATTGACGGAGCTCCAAAAACTCAAATTGGACTTAAGATTAAAAACACAGGAAATTCCATTTTACATACCATCTTTGACTATCTTAACTATGAAATTGTTCGTGTAGACTGTGTTCAAATAGGTCACTTGACCAAAAAGGACTTACCTCGTGGGCATTGGAAGCATTTAACAACTCAAGAGGTTAACACATTACAAATGTTGTAATAAGAGAATTAATTTTTCACTTTAAATGTATACGTAGAAATCAAATCGTCATCAATATAAAGGTGCACATCATAAAACCCATTATACTTAAATTGGTGTTCTAGAGTAAGGGATTTGTTTTTAATGTTAACAAAGTTGGGTGTTGTTTTCTTATTGCTAAATCCGTTATCAATTAAAAAACTAATGCTTTCTTTATCTATGGTTTTTTGGAGTTGGTATTCAAATGTGACGGTTTCATTTTGCTGTAAAGATTGATGCATTTTTTTTGGCGCATCGTGAGCAGTTAAATTAGTAAACGCCTTACCGTACAAAATGGGAGCAGATAGAAACTCTTCAAACGTATGGTTTTCATGATCTATAAGAATCCATTTTTTTTCCTCTGGGAAGTGGTTCATAATAAACAAACTAGGATCACTTAAAAAGTAACCATCATTATAATCAAATTTAAAAATATTGGTTTCGGGATCGGGAATTCCAGCAGCCCAAGTTGGGTCGCAGAGATACCATTTTCCATTTAGTTTTATCGAATTCCAAGAGTGGTTTGGTGAGTCTGAAACATCTAAACCTGTCATACTGGTTTTACCGTAACCGTGTACAATTTCACAGTTTAAATCTGCTAATTTTGAAAGTTCCTTTAAAATATAAGCGTATCCCGTACAGATCGTTTTTTCTTGTTTCAAAAGCTTTTTAAAAACATTCTTTTTCAAACGCTCATTCCAAGCTTTCAGTTTAGTACTATCTGTTTTGTACTTGTGTCGCTTTCGCTTATTTTTCAAATAAAGCGTATAGTCATTGGCAATATTATGACAAACCCACATATATATTGCTCTAAACTTTTCCACATCTGTATCTAAACCGTACGTGAGCGCGTAAGTTAGTTTTGGTAAATTATCAAGCCCTTCATTTTTGCAAGACAATGCTATTTGATCTGCTTTCGAAAAATTGATATGATCAAAATCAGCTATTTGAGCATGAGACGAAAATGCAAACATGAAGAGCAGTAGATATCTCATTTATAATAAATAGGTCTTATTTAGAACGTTTGGATTTGTATGGTTTTTCAGCATTTGGCGCTCCCATTATTTCAATAAGATCATCAGACATCATTAAATTAATATAGGTTGTATTTGCATCAATTTTTATTTGTTGCTTCTCATAACCTAAAGAGCTAAATACCAATATGTCTCCAGCGCTTAATAACTTCGGAAATGTAAATTCTCCATTTTCGTCTGTTACAGCTCCAACTTTAGCGCCTTTAAGCATAATGTTCACACCGGGAAGCACTCCTTTTTCATCACTTACTTTTCCTTTGACGCTAAATTCTTGATCTGCTGCAGTTTTGGTTGAAGTGTTATTGTCCTGTGCCTGTAATGGGCTAGAAAATAATGCGGTAATCATCAGTATACTTAAAAACTGAGTGATTTTTCTAATAGTTTGTGTTTTCATGATTATAGGTGTTTTGTTTAAATCAAAAGTATAGGTAATCACTTTGTTTCTCAAGTAATAATGAGTTAACGCCATGTTTTGTTTAGTGAAAAGTCATTTTAAATGAGTTAACTATAAAATTATAAATTAAATGATTAACATGCTCATTTTTAACGTTAAAATAATAATTCAAAAAACATCTCAAAAATGTATTGTATGTTAAAAAATAAATTACATTTGACACGTTTTTTGGAAAACGTTTTTCTCAAAATTAAATTATTTAGCTGAACAAACTGAAATCTGTTTTTACGTTCGGGCTTTTGAAAATCAGGAAGCCATATTCAAGAGCTGCTTATAGATTAAGCAACCGAATTTTAGAGCTTACTTCCGCCAACTACATTGTTATGAGTCAACATTTGTTTGGATTCATACCTACTACCCATTCTCAAATTCAAGTATGATAATTTTTTAATTTAATACTATCTTAATACTGATTGTCATTTTCAGTTTATATCTTTAAGTCTTTAAAAAATTATAATGAACACAAAATATATTGATTTGGTAGATCAAACCTTTGATTTTCCACAAGAAGAATTCAAACTTGAAAATAGAACATTGGAGTTTCACGACATCAACCTTATGGGATTGGTAGAAGAATATGGAGTTCCTTTAAAGTTCACCTACTTACCGCAGATATCAAATAATATCAATCGTGCAAAGAAATGGTTTGCAGATGCGATTGAAAAAAACAATTACAAGGGTAAGTACAATTACTGTTACTGTACAAAGAGCTCACATTTTAAGCACGTTTTAGACGAGGCTTTAAAAAATGATATCCATATAGAAACATCTTCAGCTTTTGATATTGATATTGTGGAGAAGTTAAAAGCAGAAGGCAAAATAACAAACGATACATTTGTTATTAGCAATGGTTTTAAGCGCGCACAGTACGTTACCAATATTGCGAGATTGATCAATAGCGGTCATAAAAACGCAATACCAATTATTGATAATTATGAGGAGATCGATTTGCTTTCCGAAGAAATAGAAGGAAAATTCAATGTTGGTATTAGAATAGCTTCGGAAGAAGAGCCAAAATTTGAGTTCTATACCTCGCGACTTGGCATTGGTTACAAGAATATTGTACCATTTTATAAAAGCCAAATTCAGAAAAATAAAAAAGTAAAGCTCAAAATGCTGCACTTTTTTATAAATACCGGTATAAGGGACAACGCCTACTATTGGAACGAACTCAATAAGTGTTTAAAGGTATACACGAGTTTAAAAAAGATTTGTCCTAGTTTGGATAGTCTTAATATTGGTGGAGGATTTCCTATTAAAAATTCTTTAGCTTACGATTTCGATTACGAATATATGGTTGACGAAATCGTCAATCAAATTAAGACCGTTTGCGAAAATGAAGATGTCGCTGTACCAAACATTTTTACCGAATTTGGAAGTTTTACAGTAGGTGAAAGCGGTGGAGCAATTTATGAGGTATTGTACCAAAAACAACAAAACGATCGTGAAAAATGGAATATGATCAATTCATCTTTCATCACAACGTTACCAGATACTTGGGCTATAAACAAACGTTTTATAATGTTGCCAATAAACCGTTGGTATGATAGTTATGAGCGTGTACTCTTAGGAGGGCTAACTTGTGATAGTGATGATTATTACAATAGCGAACAGCATATGAACGCTATTTATCTACCAAAATACAATAAGGATAAACCTTTATATATTGGTTTTTTTAACACAGGTGCTTATCAAGAAACAATTGGAGGATTTGGAGGCTTACAGCATTGCCTGATCCCGTCACCAAAACATATATTAATAAACAAGGATGATGAAGGAAACATCACCACAAAGCTATTTAGTGAACAACAAAAAAGTGAAGACTTACTTAAAATTTTAGGTTATAATGGATAATAAAACTTACGCAGGAATCGAAGAGCAATATGCTAAACTAGACAATTCTAAAATTGTCTTAATTCCAGTACCTTATGATGGTACAAGTACATGGCAAAAAGGATCAGATAAAGGTCCAGACGCATTTTTGAATGCTTCGGAAAACATGGAACTTTATGATATCGAAACCGAAACCGAAGTATATAAACAAGGTGTTTTTTTAGCAGACGCGATTACAGAAAATGCATCACCAGAAAGTATGGTAGATGAAGTTCATAAAATCACAAAAAAATATATCAAACGTAATAAGTTTGTAACGACTTTTGGTGGTGAACATTCAATTTCTATAGGTAGTATAAGAGCATTTAACGAGTGTTTCGATGACCTTACAGTTTTACAAATTGATGCGCACGCAGACTTGCGTAAAGAATATCAAGGCAGTAAATGCAATCACGCCTGTGCAGTATATGAAGCAAGTCAGACTACAAATTTAATCCAAGTTGGAATTCGTAGTATGGATGTTATGGAAACAACCGTAATGGATCAAGAAAAAACATACTTTGCTCACGAAATGGCAGTAGATGATGCTTGGATGGATTCTGCAATTGATCAAATGACAGATAATGTATATATTACTTTTGATCTAGATGCTTTTGATCCTTCAATTATGCCATCAACAGGAACTCCAGAGCCAGGAGGTTTGCTTTGGTACGAAACGATTGAGTTTTTACGCCAGGTTTTTGAAGAGAAAAATGTGGTTGGTTTTGACATAGTTGAACTTTGTCCAAATCCTAAAGAAAAATCTTCCGACTTTCTAGCTGCTAAGTTATACTATAAAATGTTAACCTATAAGTTTTTAAACCAAGAAGTGGGAGACGATTACGAGAATAATTTTAATGAATCAAAAGGAAGTCCGAACAAGATTTCAAAATTTAACGACGACGATGACAAAGAATAAAGGAGAGATTTCAAAATTTATAGAAAAGTATTATTTACACTTTAATGCAGCAGCTTTGGTTGATGCAGCCAAAGGGTATGAAGATCAATTAAATTCTGGGGCAAAAATGCTAGTGTCACTTGCGGGCGCTATGAGTACTGCGGAATTAGGAAAGATCTTTGCAGAAATGATTCGTCAAGATAAAGTTCATATTGTCTCTTGTACAGGGGCGAACCTTGAGGAGGATATCATGAATTTAGTTGCGCATTCACATTATAAGCGCGTACCAAATTATCGTGATTTGACACCTCAAGAAGAGTGGGATTTGCTGGAGAAAGGATTAAACCGTGTAACAGATACATGTATTCCTGAGGAAGAAGCTTTCCGAAGAATTCAAGAACACATCTTCAAAATATGGAAGGATGCCGAAGCTAAAGGCGAACGTTATTTACCACACGAGTATATGTACAAATTATTGCTTTCTGGAGTTTTGGAAGAGCATTATGAAATAGATTTAAAAGATTCTTGGATGTATGCTGCTGCAGAGAAAAACCTGCCAATAGTTTGTCCAGGTTGGGAAGATAGCACAATGGGTAATATCTTTGCAAGCTATGTTCTTAAGGGAGAATTGAAAGCTAGCACAATGAAATCTGGTATTGAATACATGACTTTCTTAGCAGATTGGTACACAGATAATTCTGAGAAAGGTATCGGTTTCTTCCAAATTGGAGGAGGTATCGCTGGTGATTTTCCTATTTGTGTAGTGCCAATGCTATATCAAGATATGGAGCGAACAGACACACCATTTTGGAGTTATTTTTGCCAAATCAGTGATTCTACAACAAGTTATGGATCCTATTCTGGAGCAGTACCAAATGAAAAAATTACTTGGGGAAAACTCGATATCAATACCCCAAAATTTATTATTGAAAGTGATGCAACAATCGTTGCTCCTTTAATTTTTGCTTACCTATTAGACATGTAATGGAAGAACAAAAAATTGAAAATATAGAATTACAATACCTAACAGTTGATGATTATGAGGAATTAAAATCAGCAACCTTAGAATCTTATGGAGGTGTATTAAATTCCTATTGGAAAAAGCAGCATATCCAACAATTAACGACCATATTCCCTAAAGGTCAGGTCGTTATAAAAATTGATGGTAACATTGCAGGTTGTGCGTTATCTTTGGTCGTAGACTACGGGAAAATTGAAGACAACCACACATATGCAGATATTGTTGAAGGTGATAAATTTAAAAATCACGATCCAAATGGAGATGTTCTCTACGGAATTGATGTATTCATCAAACCAGAATATAGAGGTTTACGATTAGGACGACGTTTGTACGATTACCGCAAAGAACTCTGTGAAGAGCTCAATCTTAAAGGAATAGTCTTTGGCGGAAGAATGCCAAATTACCATAAATTTCAAAGTGAATTTACACCTAAAGAGTACATTGAAAAAGTAAAGCGTAAGGAAATCCATGATCCAGTTTTAAATTTTCAAATTTCTAATGATTTTCATCCTTTACGTATAATCAAGGGATACTTACAAGGTGATACCGCATCTAATGAGTATGCGGTTTTAATGGAATGGGATAATATCTATTACACTAAAAAAAGTAGAAAAGCGAGCACGGTTAAAACTATCGTAAGATTAGGTTTGATCCAATGGCAAATGAGAACCTATAATAGCTTGGAAGAGCTTATGCAGCAAGTAGAATACTTTGTTGACAGCGTTGCAGCTTATAGATCTGACTTTGCACTGTTTCCTGAGTTTTTTAATGCTCCGTTAATGGCGAAGTTCAATCATATGCATGAGCCAGATGCCATTAGGGAATTAGCGAAATACACCAAAGTAATTGTTGAGAAAATGCAGCAATTATCCATCTCCTACAATATCAATATTATTACTGGTAGTATGCCAGAATTAATTGAGGATAAATTATTTAATGTAGGTTATTTATGTCGTAGAGATGGGAGTTTAGAACGTTATGAGAAAATCCATGTCACACCAGATGAAGCAAAGGTTTGGGGAATGCAAAGAGGACATAAGTTACAAACTTTTGAAACCGATGCAGGTAAAATAGGTATATTGATATGTTATGATTCTGAATTTCCTGAACTTTCCAGATTATTATCTGATGAAGGTATGGACATACTTTTCATACCATTTTTAACAGATACGCAAAACGGGTATTCACGTGTACGTTTGTGCGCACAAGCGCGTGCTATAGAAAACGAATGTTATGTAGCTATTGCTGGTAGTGTTGGTAATTTGCCAAATGTGAATAATATGGATATTCAATATGCACAGTCGGCTGTTTTCACACCATGTGATTTCTCTTTTCCAAGTAATGGAATAAAAGCAGAAGCAACAACAAATACAGAAATGATTTTAGTCGCAGATGTCGATATTAGTCTTTTAAGAGAGCTTCATTCTTTTGGAGCAGTTAAAAATTTAAAGGATAGAAGAAAAGATGTTTATGACGTTATACGAGTAAAAGAATAAATAGTATATTTATCATAAATTAGCTCCAATTATTATATAAAAAATGAAAAATAGAGACGCAAACTTAAAACGAGTTATCGTTGATTTTAAAAAATTGACACCAGAAATTCTGTCATTATTAGTAGAAAAATATCCCGATGGATATGATGATGAACAAATAATCTCTTTCAAAAACGCTAACAATGAAATTGTTGAAGCTGTTGAAGTAACTACAGAAGATACTAAATACTTAGTAAAAGTAAGTACCAAGCTCGAGGTTACGATGGAAAATTATGACGAAGACGATTATGAGGATTTTGAAAATGATGATCCAGATGCAGTTCGAGACCCAGATTTAGAACCAGCAGATGATGAAGAATTTGACGAGGATGACGATGATTAGTTAGAATCATAACTAATAAATCAAAAACTAATAGATGTGATGTTTATTTTAAAATTGTTTAATCTAAACGCTGTTTAAAAACGTATATAGAATATTCCACGTGTAATTCATTACAATGAAATTACTAAAAGCGCTCTCGGACTTGTAGTGGCAAATTTCCGAAGAAAATAAAATCAATTTTCACGCTTAAAATTTTATCAAAATGAAAACAAAAACAATTCTATTAGCAAGCTTATTAAGTTTGTCTTTATTCGTGTTAACGTCATCAAAACCAGTTCAAGATACCACAACTTTTGTAGGTACTTTTGATGGTCATGAAGACTACGGTTATAATTTTATCGAGGTTTCTGAAGAAGGTGACGAGTATACAATGACATTACAAAATATAGATGAATCCCTTTTAAAAACTTTTGATCTTAACTCAGATAAGTTAATCGGCACAAAATTTTCGGTCACATATTCTACAACCACAGAAGTTGAAAAAGACGAAGATGGTTACGAAGATGAAATTGAAATTTACACAATAGTTTCCCTAAAAAAACTGTAGTTTAAAATAGTATTTATGATTTGGCCAACTCAATAGAGTTGGCTTTTTCATTTCCTTTTTTCTTCGGAAATCGTCTCATAAATAACACTTCCCAAATCAATACACCATATACAACGATATACTCTAAGGCAATAATCCAAAGATTTTCAAATTTGTCTGCTTTATTAAGGTTGAGATATGCCAAATAGCTCAAAATAATCATAAAACTCCAAACCAATGGGAATTTATAATTAGTAAACATGCCCAGTGCCAATAGCGTCGCAACATACCAAGGATGAACTGTAGTACTCAAAAACAGATAAATGGCAAACGCAAAAAGCATATGTCTAATCAATAATTGAGAATCTTTTTTTCTTCGGAAAAATGCCAATCCCATTACAAATAGAAACACCAAAACAGGTAATATTTTCCCAATTACAGCAATTTCATTATAACCTCTAAACCAGTATCCAATCTCGCGAGCCAAATAATAAATACTCGCGTTAAACTCAAAATTATTGAACCACAGCGCAACCGTTTGGGAATAGTTATTTATAAATTGAGAAGAGAAAAAAGGAGCGAATAGTAATGCAGTTACAATACCTATAATAGCATAAAAGGCTATTAATTTCTTAAAATGAATGCTTGTTTTTTGAGATGAAATTATTTGAATATCATCGTCATTCTGAACTCGTTTCAGAATCTCATTATTGTGAGATTTCCCAACTTTGCTAGAAATGATAATAGGTTTTTTAAAATAATAGAAAAACAATGGCAAAAACAATATTGGTATCAACTTCACAGAAATAGACAATGCAAAAACTACAGCAGCCCATTTCCATTTGCCAATATGTAAAAGATAAATACTCCAGATTAAAAAGAAAATCATCACACCTTCAAAATGAAGATTACCTGTCAATTCTATAATTATAAACGGATTTAATAAATACCAAAAAATGTTCTTTTCCGGTAGATTGAGTTTTTTGAGCAGCTTTTTTCCGAAGAAGAAAGTACCAAAATCTGCAGCAATGATGAGAAGCCTTAATATGATTGCAGATCCCAAAATACTATGTCCAGAAAACAAAGCAGCGAAAAAGAAGCAAAGCTGGTTTATTGGTGGATAATTGGTATAATGGCTCCCGTTAAGAGTGCCCATTCCAGTATATAATTCCTGGGCTTGTGCAATGGGTAGATTTTCAGATTTTATAAATGATTCGGGAGTATAGAGATAAGGGTTCAGTCCTTCTAATATCATGCGTCCATCCCAAATAAATCTATAAAAATCCTGTGAAAGATTAGGAATTGCTAAAATAAAAATAGCTCGACTCAAAAAAGCAATTACGGTTAAGAACTTGAGATTGTCTTTGGCAAATTTAAGTAATAAAATAAACACCAACCATAACGCAGTGTAGAGTAGAATGAGTTGAGAATATTCTGTTCTAATTAAATCGTAAGCAAAAAACCAATAAAGAAATAGGCTAACAAAAGTAAGCAGTAATGGAACTTTGTAAAGTTTCCAAAATGCGGTCAAATCTTAGAGGTTAGAGATTTTAAGAACACGTAGCCAAAGCCTAGAAAAAGCATGAGATGAAAAGGGAATAATCCAAAATCACCACCTTGATCTCCAACTACAAATGCGCTATACAGGCCAAAAGCAAAATAGAGTGTAAGTATCCCTTCTAAAATAACGTGAGGTGATACTTTTTTTCTTAAGTATTTATTGCCTTTCCAAGAATCTTTTAAGCTGCTAATATTAAATTTTGGAGTACGAACAAAATCACTTCTTTTACCAGCATGACCTTCTAAAACTGCAATTGAGTTATGTAGCGAAAAACCCATAGCTATTGAGAAAAACGTAAAGAACATGCCAATATAACCAAAGAATTTTTTAAAGCCACTCCCATAAATTTGCTTATACATAAACCAATAGCAAACAAAGAAAATGATAGTACTCATCACAAAGAAACTCATAAAATAAAAGTAAAACCTCAAATGTGCATATTCATTTTTGATGTAAAGCATTGGAATACTTAAAACCGCAACAATGAAGACGTTTAAAAACATAGTGCTGTTAAGTAAATGCAGCAACCCATGAATTTTTGTCTTGGTAGATATATTATCAGATTTGACAACACGAACAAACATTTTTCTAAAATTTTCTGCTCCTCCTTTATTCCAACGAAACTGTTGTGAACGGGCAGCACTAATAACCACGGGAAGCTCAGCAGGCGTTTCTACGTCTTCCAAATATTTGAATTTCCAGTTTTTAAGTTGTGCCCTGTAGCTTAGATCCAAATCTTCCGTAAGCGTGTCACCTTCCCAGTTTCCTGCATCTAGAATACATTCTTTTCTCCAAACACCAGCAGTACCGTTAAAATTTATGAAATGACCTTTACTGTTACGACCAACTTGCTCTAAAGTAAAATGCGCATCAAGTGCAAACGCTTGGATTTTTGTGAGTATGGAGTAATTTCTATTAATATGTCCCCAACGGGTTTGCACAACACCAATTTTTTCATCCTTAAAATAAGGAATCGTACGTTTTAACCAGTTTTTCTTCGGAAGGAAATCAGCATCAAAAATCGCAATATATTCACCCTTTGCTACTTTTAATCCTTCTTTCAACGCACCAGCTTTAAAACCGCTACGGTCTGTTCTCGTGATGTGTTTGATGTCGAGCCCAGTAGTTTTTAATTGTTCAATATGTAATCGTGTAGTCTCAACGGTCTCATCTGTAGAGTCATCCAACACTTGAATTTCGAGTTTATGTTTTGGGTATTCTAGTAGCGCAATATTATCAAGTAAGCGCTCCATCACATACATTTCGTTAAAAACAGGAAGCTGTATGGTAACTAATGGTACCTCGCTCTCATTTGCAAAATCAAAAGTGTCGCAGGTTTTATCTGCTTTTTTTGAAGATAAATAATTGAAAAGTAAATTGAGTTGTGCCAATGCATACATGAAGATGAGCAAAATGGCAATGGTGTAAACAACGATTATAATCGTTTCAAGTATCATTTTTAAAACTGTATTTGAAAATCCAACCTAAGATTTTTACGCCTGCAAATATAGCACCTTTTAGCGTACCTGAAACTTTTGAGACACCTATTCTATTTCGGTAGTTTACAGGCACTTCGGTATAATTTAACTTTTTACGTAATACCTTGAGCTGCATTTCAACTGTCCAGCCATAGGTTTTGTCTTCCATTTTTAACTCTAAAAGCTTATCATATTTGATGGCTCTAAATGGTCCTAAATCTGTAAAGCGAGCATTAAATAAAATAGACATTAAAGTTGTGGCAAGCCAATTTCCGAAGATTTGAGGAATCGTCATCGATCCTTTTTCTCTCAATGCTTTGTCACGAGATCCTATGACAAAATCAATATCATCATTAAGTATTGGTGCTACCAATTTAGTGAGTTCTTTTGGGTAATCACTATAATCCCCATCAAGAAAAACGACGATATCTGGTTTTTTGCAGGTTTCTAAATGTGCCAAGTACTCCAACCCTTTTAAACACGCATAACCGTAACCTCGTTTATTTTCATTAAGCACAGTTGCTCCAGCCTGTTTGGCGTTAGCCTCTGTATTGTCATTAGAATTATTGTTTATTACAATAACTTCGCTAACTGTATCAGGAATATCCTTTATCACCAAAGCAATAGAATCTGCCTCATTATATGCAGGAATGATAACTTTTATATTGGTCATTTAAGGTTTTTTAGGCTAGTTTGTTTTTAATGAATACATACTTGCTCCACTATTAATTTTTTTACTTCGGAAGGTGTAAGCCAAAGACCTACCTCTCATTTTCAAACAAGAGGCAATATCTGGTTTTTCTTTTTTTTCTGAAAATTGAATACTGAATATTATTTCTGATTCACCAAATCCATCAAATCCACATCGTTTCCTAACAAGATGTCGTTTGAGTTGATACGACCTTTCATGTTATCATTTTCTAATTTTAGAACTCCTCTTGGGCAAACTGCAGAGCAAATGCCACATCCAACACAACTAGAGCGCACAATATTTTCACCTTTTTGAGCATAGGCACGAACATCGATTCCCATTTCGCAGTAGGTTGAGCAGTTTCCGCAGGAGATGCATTGTCCGCCATTTGTTGTAATTCTAAAACGAGAAAACAAACGTTGTTGAAAACCTAAAATTGCTGCCATTGGGCAACCAAATCTGCACCACACACGATTTCCGAAGATAGGATAAAAGCCAGTACCAATTACTCCAGAGAAAATAGCACCAATTAAAAAGCCATAAAATTGACGCAGTGATTCTGCTTTGACTAAAAATAAATTAGAACCATTAAAATAATGCATACCAATAAGTACCATAATGATCACGAAGTATCCAATCGCACCATATTTTGCATCCTTAGCCAATTGCTCGTGTTTAAAAATCATGACCAATGCGAAAACTACAGTCAATAAAACAGCGACACTCATTAGAAATGTATTTTTAGTAAGCCAGTATTTACTGGAGTCATCTCCCAAATAAGAATAAACAACAGCAGTTGTCATTAACGTAACAAAAACTACAACGCTATGCACCACCCAACGTTCAATTTTCCATGCCACTTGGCGTTTATCACTCAAATGTCTAAATGAATCTCCAGCAGTCTCTGCTAAACCACCACAACCGCAAACCCAAGAGCAGTACCAGCGTTTACCATATTTAAAGGTTAAAATTGGTGTGATGACAAAAATGGATAGGATACCAAAAATTAAGAGTGCCAAACCAATATCTCCAGCTTCAATCATTGAATTGACACGATATTGCTCAAAATTATAATAGTTGAGAGGCCATATATTTTTAAGATCATAATATGGTAAGCTAAACGAGTCTGAATTTAATCGAGCCATAAACTCTGGAATCAAAAACGCAAATGCCAGTTGAAAAAACATCACTGAAAACGTACGCAAACGCTCATAGCGATTATGACGATATTTTAATAAAAACTTATAACCAAAAGCTAAAATAGCAATAGTATAGAGCGTACCATAAACAAACCATTGGCTTGCTTGACCACCATTTAGTAATCTGCTTAAAGGATCAAAAAGCGCCACCAAACCTGTGTTTGCTGCACCGTCAACTCCCAGTCCCAGCCACTCGGCTTTGAAATACAACAAAATATAAAAACCTGTAAAGGCAATTCCCGAAATCCATGCCCACAGTCCGCGAGAGGAAATAGATTTAAACATCACACCATCATTTTTGATGCCTTCCAATTTTCCTAAATACATATCATTGGCAAATACAATCACACCAACCGAAATCATAATTAGTGATAGAGCTAAAAAAACAGGTTTATTGGGGAAGTTGACATTGCACGTTGCTAAAACAAGAATAAACAGACCTATAAGTCCAATGGCTGTTGATATTCTCTGCTTTAATGTAAGATCAAACGCCTCTGGTTTGGTCAATGACATGCTTGGTTTTGGTGAATTCATATATTTCTTTATTTCTGCGGAAAGATTTTTAAAACGTTGAAGGTTCTAAATTTTTCTTATAAGTTGCTAATATTTCCTTTTCATAATGCGTATAAAACTCAGGATCAAAATTTGCTGATTTTAGGTGCTGCATTACATAATCCACATCCCGTTTTTCTGTAAGCCATTTGTCAAACACCTCGTGTTTCATTCGTATTCCAAAAGTGTTGATGCCTAAAAATTCATTGGTTTGCTTATGATAGGCAATCGTTATGCATTTGGTATCGTCCTCGTGTTTCCAATGAAAATGTTGTTCATAATCAGGTCTTCCTTTTCTGCCAAAAACCCAACCATAGGTTTGATATTCTATGTCTAAAAATTTAGCTGAGTTGAACCAATGGCCTGGTTTGTAAGCGAGACGATTTCCGCAGATAGTTTGCGCAAGCGTTTCTCCCATCATGCGACCTGTGTACCAAACCGCTTCAATAGGTCTGCGATTGCCAATAGGCTCTTGCTGCTCTGCACAATCGCCAATGGCATATACATCTTTGATATTTGTTTCTAAAAAAGCATTGACTTTTACGCCTTTATCCGTTTCTATTTTTGATCCTTTTAAAAAGTTGATATTTGGGGTCACACCTGCAGTCAAACCTACGAGATCACAAGCTAGTTCTTCTCCAGTTTCTTCAATGATAACCGATTTTACATGCCCATTTTCATCTCCTTTGATTTCCTTTAAATTGCTTGATAATCGTAAATCGATATGGTGATTTTTAATATGCCTATTGATCATTTGGCTCTCAACTTCTGGCAACACACCATCCCAAAAACTAGATTCTCTTACTAAAAAAGTAACGGGAATATTTCTAGAGTTTAGCATTTCAGCAAGTTCAATGCCAATCAAGCCACCTCCAACAATTACAGCACGTTTGCAAACTTTATTGTTTGGTGCAGTAATTTCCAATTGATCTGCATCCTGTTTGCTGTAAAGTCCTTGTACACCATCAAGATCTTGACCTGGCCAACCAAATTTATTAGGTTTACTTCCAGTAGCGATGACGAGTTTGTCATAACCCAAGTTGCCACCGTCAGCAAGTTTTAAATTTTTGTACTCCGTATCGATATGTTTAACGTACGCATTTCGAAGTTCAATTCTGTTTTTCTCCCAAAACCAATCTTCATAAGGCTTTGTGTGTTCATAGGTCATGTGTCCCATATAAATGTACATGAGTGCAGTACGAGAGAAAAAGTGTTCAGTTTCCGAAGAAATAATTGTGATTTTTTTATCGGAGAGCTTTCTAATTTGTCTAGCTAATGTGACGCCAGAAATTCCGTTACCAATAATGACGATGTGCTCCATAAATGTTGATTAGTATTTGAATTTTGTCGAAGGTTTTATAAAAACCTTAATGAACTCAAGGCAATTTGTTTAAATTTAAACAAATAAATCTAGGTATGAGAATATTTTCAATCTTCTGTATGGTACTATTGTTTAATGGGTGCGCCATGTCAAGTTTACCTTCGGAAACTATAAATGGTGTAAGTTTTGTAGCTTCAAGAGATGTAGTTGATGAAACACACACGAATCCCGTTGTAAATGTTGGTGCCAATTATGCAGCCATTATGCCATTTGGATTTTTAAAAAGTTTAGATCATCCTGAAATCGTCCATAATACAGACAGGCAATGGTTTGGAGAAACAAGGGTAGGCGCAAAGCAATACATTGAAGAACTTAGAAAAAAGAACATTAAAATCATGGTCAAACCTCAAATTTGGGTTTGGAATGGAGAATTTACTGGTAAAATAACAATGATTGATGATGAAAAATGGATAGAATTAGAACAATCATATTCTAGCTTCATTTTAGAATATGCCGAATTAGCTCAAGAAACCAACGCAGAAATTTTATGTATTGGTACAGAACTAGAAAATTTCATAAAACAGCGACCAGAGTTTTGGCACGATTTGATCAGCAAAATTAAAACGGTATATAAAGGAAAACTAACCTATGCAGCCAATTGGGATGAGTTTAAGCGTACACCGTTTTGGGGAGAGTTGGATTATATAGGCATAGATGCCTATTTTCCGGTAAGTGATCAAAAAACACCAACTGTAGAAGACTGCAAGGCAGGATGGCAGTCGCATAAAAAAATTATTAAAGCCATTGCAGATGAGCACAAAAAACCAATTCTGTTTACAGAGTACGGTTATCGCAGTATGGATTATACAGGGAAAGAACCTTGGCAGAGTGATCACAAAATTCAATCCCTTAATTTTGAAGGTCAATCTAACGCGACGGAAGCACTTTTAGACGAATTTTGGAACGAAGAATGGTTTGCGGGAGGTTTTGTATGGAAATGGTTTCATGCACATGACAGGGTAGGAGGTAAAGAAGACAATCAATTTACACCTCAAAATAAGCCAGTGGAAAAAATAATCCAATCTTTTTATAAAACAGAATAATTTTTTACATTCTCATAGATACTCGAAAAACTATTGGAAACTTAAAAATTCAATACCGCAAAAATTTAATCTAGCTTGTAAAAGATATCGAATATTAATTTGGTTTTTAAAGTCAAATTAATGGTAATTTAAATACACATACACATGAGAACATTCGCAATAGGAGACATTCACGGAGGATTAAAAGCCCTAAAACAGCTTTTAGAAAAACTTCAAATCACTAAAGAAGATAAACTCATTTTTTTAGGAGATTATGTAGATGGTTGGAGTGAATCTGCTCAAGTCATCAAATACTTGATAGAACTATCAAAAACCATAAATTGCGTATTCATTAAAGGAAACCATGATGTTTGGTGTGAAGAATGGCTGTCATTTGGAATTGGCAATCAAGTATGGCTATTACATGGTGGTAAAGGCACTATAGAAAGTTATGGCAATTTCTCAAAAGAACAGAAAAGATTACATTTAAACTTCTTTGAAGCGATGGATATGTATCATATTGATGATCAAAACCGATTATTTATTCATGCAGGGTTTACATCAATGCATGGCGTAGAAAGCGAGCATAACATTCAAAACTTCTATTTTGATCGTACACTTTGGGAAATGGCGTTGACGATGGATAAACGTATTGAAGAGAACTCAGAGTTGTATCCCAAACGATTAAAACATTACAAAGAAATTTATATTGGTCATACACCAACAACCAACTTTAATCAAGATAAGCCTATGCATGCCATTAACGTTTGGGATGTTGATACAGGAGCTGCATTTAAAGGGAAATTATCTGCAGTAGATTTAGAAACAAAAGAGGTGTTTCAAAGTGATGTTGTAATGTCATTTTATCCAGATGAAACTGGTAGGAATGATAAGACCTATAATCAAATGAATATAAATTAAAACAGCTTCTTGACTTTTATATTCAACAAATATGCTTCTTATAATAGGCCAACAACTCATCTGCAGTAGCGCCAAACCATTTTTTGACATAAATCGTCCAGAAGTGATATTGTAGTTTCCAAACGCCATGTCTGCGATATAGTCTTGCTGAGGTTTTGAGTTTTTTGTTGATGACCACAAATTGCTTGCGCGCAAAAAGCTCGTTGATTAGAATATTGTCTTCATAGATGATATAATTTTCGTCATAACCACCAATCTCATCAAAAAGGTCACGTGTAATAAACTGGCTTTGGTCACCACCACGACAAGCTCTCCAAGAGAATTGTGTGAGCCAACTTGCCAATCGTAACCACCAATGGTTACTATCAAATTGCATCCTAAAACAGCCTGCTTTGTTACCTTTTTTTACTTCGGAAATGATTAGTGCATCAAAATTTTTAGGCGGAAAAGAATCGGCATGCAAGAAATAGAGAATGTCGCCAAAAGCGTTTTTTGCACCTTTGTTGAGCTGTTTTGCTCTGCCTTTTTCCGAAGAAATTAAACGTATCGCAGTTTGTGTTTTCGTTTTTGGTGGTTTTGATACTACCAAAGTATCACCATTTAGATCCTGATTTGGTGAAAACTCAACAGCGTTTTTTGTAATTATTTTGTTTAATATATTTTGTGATCCATCTGTACTACCACCATCTACAACAATAATTTGAGAAACGTTTTTAGACGAAGAGTTCTCAAGCAAATGTGTAATGAGCTTACCAATCGTTTCGGATTCGTTTAAAATGGGAATGACTATACTTATCATAAATCTATCTACACAAAAATACGGTACTTATTTTTGGTCATTCAAACCCCAATTATACTCGATATAATTGATTTTTGCACCTTCTGAAATTTTAGTGTTTGCATATTTGTTAATATAGTTGATTATGGTACCGTTCTCGGTAAAATCACTTTTGTACCATTTAAAGATCTCAGAAATTTTCGGGCTATTTATAGAAAGTTTATTCTTTTCAGAATTATTTATAAACTCCTCAGTTGCCTGTTTCATTAAATCTTGTACGTTCTCAGCAGTATAAGCTGTATTCATTAATTTTGGACAAGAAATAGATGCGCAATTGATAGCAAAATGAATTTTTGGTTCGTTCATTTTTCTAAGGATTCCGTTTTCAATATCTGCTAAAGAATAATCCTCATCACCAATTTTCAATCGGTTTTTTAACCATGGGTTGCTAATATCCTTGATGCTTTTTAAAGGATAGTTATCAATGATCAATTTAATGGTATTTGCATTATAGACATTGATAAAATAAGCCAGTTGCTCATCAACTGTCCAACTTTTTTCTGGGACCTGTGAGGCTAGATAATTGACGTATTCGTTTAATTTTTGGCTATCATTTTTAAACCCTTTATAGTCAACATCACCATTATCTGCAACATATTTTTTTAGTAATTGATCCCATGAAGAATGATCCAATAATGGATTATCCATCGTTACAGAGTCTGTTTGCACATCCTCTTCTACGGTTTCTGAATCAAGGTCGTCATCACCATTATCATTCTCATTCATTGAGGTTTCAGAAGTTGTTTTTTCTGTTGCTGGTTCATCTTTAACTTCTTTTATTGGTAATCCCTTTGCTGAAAAGCAGCCATATAAAAAGACTAAAAGTAGGGTGGTAATAATATGTTTTGAATATTTCATTTTTGAGTTGTATTTGTTATTGATATGTACGATAAGTTTTATCTTTTGGTTTGGATTGGGTACATTTCTTGTTTTAAAAATCCCTTCGGAAAATGCTCGTCTCCAGCAAAGCCAAGCTCAATATCCCGTCCGCTTTGCGGAACATAATCCGTTTTAAAGAGATAATCCCAAATACTTAATGTGAGTCCGTAGTTAACTCCAAACCTAACATGCTCTGGCATTTCTTTAGCGTGGTGCCAAATGTGCATTTTTGGATTGTTAAAAATGTATTTCAATTTCCCATAATCCCAACCCAAGTTGGCATGATTGAGATGGCCAATGGCAATAGCAAAAAAATGAACATTGGCAACATCCTTGGCGTCAAAACCACCAATTATAGCAATAGGAATATAGAGTAATGTTTTATAAACCACAGGCTCCATCCAATGGTAGCGTAAATGCGCAGCGAATCCCATTTCTTTAACGCTGTGATGTACTTTATGGAAATTCCATAAAAAGGGAACACGATGTAATAAACGATGTGTGTTCCACTGTACAAAATCACTAATTATAAAAAATATGAATAGTCCCAGCCAACGTGGTAAATCATCAACATCAAAGAGTTGAAAACTTGAAATTTGTAAACCAATAATTGCTAAAATATCATTGAAAAATTGAGCTGCTGTATTGGAGAGTGCGATGAATATGAGTAAATTAAGAAGGAAAAAATTGAAGAACATGTAAAAGGTATCCAACCAGAAATCTTTTCTAAAAATAGACTGGTTTTTTCGCCAAGGGAAAATGATTTCCAATAACCAAACCGCTATTGAAAGTATGATTAATGCATAGAAATAGTTATCATAATTATTTGGGAATATGATCTCGTTTTTGAGATAATTCCAATAACCTGAATAGGAGTTTTTTATGATCTCTAGGTATTTTTCCATTGGTAGCTCCCAAAAAAAGGATCTTAAAATTTAAATTTTAATAACTCAGAATTTATGATTTTGATAGTTAATTAAATCTAACAACATCCTCCACCATCGTAATGAAACGTTGACGGACTAAAATATATGTCATTTCTATTTAAAGCTTGTAAAGCTTTAGCTGTTTTGTCACATATAGCTAGAGGTTGATTTTTTACTAAAATATGTCCAGCATTATCATCAAAATAATCATCATCACCATAATATATAGCTGCTTTACCGGTAAAAACACAGGGACCATCTTTTGGCATTGGATCTTTAATGGCAGCAACTTCAATAGATTCTATGTAGATCAATTCTTCGGTTGGATAATTTTTATGATCAAGGATTCTATAGGGTTTTCTGGCTCTAATTTCAATAGTACCAAAACCTTCATCTGTGAGTGCTTTGACGTAATCTTTAATGGGTAGGCTTCCGCTAAGACATAGTGCTCTTAACCGATCATCGTTTCTCAAAGTCTCATTCATAGGTTGCTCACAGGTAGGATCACTCATCACTAAACGACCGTGAGGTTTTAAAACCCGATACATTTCTTTAATAGCTTTCTTTAAATCGTCTGCTTTAAAAATATTAAATAAACAATTTTGAGCAGCGACGTCAATACTATTGTCTTCCACAGGAAGATGCATTGCATCCCCTTTTTTAAGTTCTACAAATTCACTTTTGAACCAGTCGTTTTGGGTTTCGGCTATTTTAAAATTTTTGCGTGATGCTTCTAACATTTCATCAACGACATCAACTCCAATTACGCCTCCTTTTTGACGATTAAAATATGAGAACTGCAACAATTCCATTCCACCACCAACACCCACGTAAAGCATTTTGGGATTATTGCTCAAATCTCTGGCGTGAACTGTGCTTCCGCATCCATAGTTCATTTCTTGCATGATTTTAGGAATCTTCAATCCAGGTAATTCCCAGATAGGATTCGTGGTACAGCATAAACCAACATCAGGTTTTAAAGCAGCCTCTTTATAGAGATCGTTAGTAGCATCTAAATAGCTCATTGTTTATAGGTTTTTTATCAATTCAGTAAATAATGTAATCATGTTTGGTTCTGCTTTTCCAGCCATTTCAATAATTTCAGAAATATCTACGGGTTTTAAGTTGTCTGGATCACATTCGTCTGTTAATACAGAAATCGCAGCTGCTCTTAAATTAAGATGGTTTGCAACAATGATTTCTGGTACGGTACTCATGCCAACTGCATCTGCTCCAATAATTTTGAGCATACGATATTCTGCTCTTGTTTCCAACTGTGGCCCAACGACGCTAGCATAAACACCTTCGTGTAATTGGATACCATGTTCTTTTGCGATTGCTTTAAATTTCTTGTTGATGTCAAGATTATATGGCGCACTCATATCTGTAAAACGTTCGCCTAAAGCTTCAACCCCTTTAAAGGCTAGAGGAGAACTGCCCTGTAAATTAATGTGATCATCAATGAGCATTAATTCTCCTTTTTTGAAATTTAAGTTAATGGCTCCAGAGGCATTTGACACCAATAGGGTTTTGATCCCTAATTTTTCCATGACGCGAACAGGATAGATCACATCTTGTAGCGAGTAACCTTCATAAATATGGAAACGACCTTGCATGACAATAACTTTCTTGCCAGACAACGTTCCGTAGATCAATTTTCCTTTATGAAATTCTACTGTTGCAGTTGGGAAGTTTGGGATGTGATTGTAGCTCACTTCTTCAATCACTTCTATTTTCTCTGTTAATTGTCCTAATCCTGTGCCTAGAATAATGCCTATTTCAGGATTTTCAAAACCTTTAGATTGCAGATATTCCGTAGTTTCTTTTATAAATTTAATCATGTGTTTTATATAGTGGTTTGAGTTGGTCGTAATGTTTCATGTCGTCAAACGTGTCAATATCATTTAGCGGTTTAAGCAAAGATACATTGTTGTTCTTTAAATCTGCTAAAGTATCTTCCCTTACAGTTTCGGTTCCCCAAGCTTTGTTTTTAAAAATGGCTGGATGCAATTCTTTCATGCCTAAAAGATAATAACCTCCATCTATGGCAGGACCAATAACAACGTCATTAGTTTCTAATAGGCCAAAACCATCTTCAATCACATTTTCATTTAAGTCTAATAGATCACTACCAATAATGATGACTTTTTTATAGCCAGATTGTAATAAATCTAAAAAGGCATTATGCATTCTTTCACCTAGATCATTGCCAGTTTGGAGCTTTTTGTTAAATGAATCTTCAGTCCATAAATCTTTGGTATTTATGTTTTCAGAATAAAACACATAACGGTCTGCATTGACTTTTTGAACAACGTTAGCAGTATGTTGCAGTAAATGTTTGTAAACTTTTAAAGCAGCTTCGTCTCCAATAGTTTTGGCTAAACGGGTTTTGCATTTTCCCAATACGGGATTTCTGGTAAATATGATAATTGCTTTTTGTGACTTCGGAAAATGAAAGTTCGCAATCAAATCTTGGTCGCTATTTGTAATATTATTGGATAAAATTCCCATATTTTTCTAGTATACTTTTGTGCCCTTTAATAGGTATTTGCTCCAGTGTTGCGAAAATGCGTGAATGCTGTCGGTTTTTTGTTCTTCGGAATTGTAAACTTCAAAATCATTGTTTTTCCATTCAAAGATACCACCATACAAGTTGCTTACATTGGTGTAACCTTCATTTTTAAGTTTAGTCGCAATAGTTTCAGATCGTATGCCAAGTGAGCAATAGACGACGATAGGTTCGTTTTTGTCTTTTATTTTTTTAAGGGTCTCTTCAATGTTAAAGTCATTGTACCCAACAAATAGGGCGTCTTTAAGATGACTTACTTTATATTCTGAAAACTCACGAGCATCTAAAACAACAGCTTCGGTTTTTGGCATTGCCAATTCCTGAACCGTAATATAAGGCACGCTATTTTTATTGTGCTGCTTCAATAAATCCTCTAAAGAGTTTTGAGCAGACAATGGGAGTAAGCAAATTCCAAAGAAAATAAAAAGTATTAATTTCATATATTATAATTGTATTCCGAAGCCTTGCAGACCACTTTCAACTTCTGGCAAAATTTCGGTATTATCCCAAATGCCTGTGACGATTGTTCTGGCATATTCTTGAGGTAATAAACCGTTGTGCATCAATTGGCTTGTTAATTTGTAATTATAGTCTAATGTATGATGTTTAAAGGTAAAGCTTTCATTGGAGTCATCCAAAATAGCATACCACACACTTGGGTTACCGTCGTTTGCTGGCATCCCAATAACACCAGGATTCAACCATAATTTGTTATCATTTTCGTGGTGAAAAGGTAATCCGCAATGGCCAGCAATAATCACATCACTTTTAGTCGTTTCAAAGTTGGAAAACTTACTATCCCAATGGGTTGATTTATAGATAAATTCCGAAGTATTAAAATAAGAGCCATGCAATACGGTCACTTGTTTACCTGCATATTCAAACGTGATATGATCTGGAAGCGTTTCCATAAAATCCAATGAACTCTTTGATAATTTACTTTGTGCAAATGGGTACCATTGTTGTGAAAAACCGTCACAGCGAGAGCCTTTTCTAAAATCGCAACCGCAATCGGCAGCACCTTCTCGCAATTGAATTTCTACGTTGCCAGCAATGCTTTTGGCATTCCACAATTTAAATAACTGAACCGTCTCTTCAGGTTGCGCGCAATAGCCAACAATATCTCCTGTACAAATACAATTTTCTGCGGAAATTTGATCGCGTTCAGCAACTTGCTTCAAAGCTTCAAGCGCTTGCAAATTACTATAAACACCTCCAAACAGAAGCACTTTACCTTTTAGCTCACCTAAATTTTCTATTTTTTTACTCATACTTTTTCTAAATCTTCAATTTACTTGTTTGGCTGAGCGTGTCGAAGCCAATAACTTCGGAATCATATAGAGCAAACAACAACTCAAAATTCCCCAAACGTTTACCCAGAGCAAATCGGCATATTTACCTTCTGTAAAAATCAATACCTGCGGAAATATGCCAAATACAAGCATAAACCCAAAAACCAGTCCGCAAATGACACTTAAATAAAAGCTAGCTCTAGGGACTTTCATATTCCAGAACACAAATACAGGAGTTAAACCAATAACCATCGTTCCCGAAATGGTTGTGGCAGATAAAATCTCAGCATTTAAAAACACAGGAATCGTTCCTAAAATGGCAATTGCAGCCATTGAAGCACGTCCAAAGGTTAAATTTTTCCCCAAATTAAGATCAACAGCCAATAGTTTAGAAAACGATGAAAACGTCGAATCTAATGTGGATGCAGCAGATGTGATCATGATAAAGTTAATGACCAATAATATCACAACGCCAAAAGCCTTACCCACTTCTACAGCTGCTTGTCCTTTCATACCTTGGGTTTGTGCGTAGACACCAATTAGGCTAAACAAGACAATACAAATTGCTCCAAGAACACTGGCTAAAATAAAGCTACGTCTCGTCACTTTAGGCGAACTAATAAATGCACGGTCTGTCAAAACGGGATCATGAAACGGATAACTAAACGATTGTATAATGGCAGCAAAAAATAAATTTAACCCCAATTCAAAACTCCATGTTCCTGAAGTTGCGATAGCTTGGGTTGAGAAATTTTCCGTAGAAAAAATAGTCCCTAAAATGACCATCAACAATACCGAAAATAGCACCATTTGAATCACATCTGTAAATATAGAACTACTTAAACCGCCTTTAACCGCGTAGGCTAAAGTGAGCGCAGTAAACACAATGATTGCTAAATAGTAAGGTTGGGTTCCGGTATCTCCAAAGTAACTTCCGATAACCATGGTGTTGCTCCACACTTCGTTAAACAAACGAATGGCAATTAAAATGGAGAAGATTGCCATGGCACCTTTTCCAAATTTTGAGGTTAGAAATTGATGAATACTTTTAAAGCCACCTTTGGTTCTTATTTGGTAAATGAGAATCCCAGCAACTGCGAAAGACAAATAATAGCCAGCATAGGCAACACCACCAACAATCCCAAAATCTAAACCTAGATTTGCTGCATTGGTGATGCTTTTTGCAAAAATCCAAGAAATGATCAAACTACCGGTGAGCACCAAGGTGTTTGGTGCTTTACGGTTGTTTACAGCTTTAAAAAACTGATCTCGGGTTTTCGCTAAAGGAGACAACAAAAACAGTATCAAACTTGATACGATTATTAATGCCCATTGAGCCCATCCTAGCCTTCCCGAAGGGAAGGAATTCTCACTCAAACTAAAAAGTATGCTCAAAAATGGGTTCATATTTATCTAAAATTCATTTGGTGTAAGTTCCAGTTCCAGTTCCCTTTCCTTTGGGAAGGATTAAGGATGGGATTCTACTCATCCCACCAAACTGGTACATTAATGCTATTGTCATCTGTAGCAGCTGCAGCTTCACTATAATTTTCATTGTTTAAAGCTTCCTCTTCTGCAGGATAAGGCATTCGAACAGGAATTAAATCATTATTGAAACTTGCTGAAATAGTCAAAAATTCAGGGAATCCCGTTCTACGATATTCGACCCAACCTTCATATCCGTTTATGATGTTTGCAATCCATTTTTGCGTTACAATTTGTTGTATAGGTGTTGTTCCTGCTGCGTTAAATGCTGCGTTTCCAGATAGATAATCTGCTGGTAACTCAGTATTCCAATATTCAAATGCGAGCGCAACACCAGTTTCATAAAAATTTTGAGCATCTGCTGTAATCAGGTTTCTTGCTGCAGCTTCTGCCAGTGCAAATTGCACTTCCCAAGCAGTTATAAAATTGGCGTCAAGCGTTGAGGTATCTTCTCTAAATGAAGTTCCTGCCAAAGAATAATCTGCTAATGCTACAGAGGTTTCCGAAGGATCAATCCCATTTAATAACCCATTAAACTCGCCAGAGGTTGAGTTTGAAAAAGGTCTAAAAAATGTACCAATTCTCGTGTCATTTAAATTGTTGAGAATGCCTTCCATCGTTTCAGATAACACGAAATTATTAAAATCTCCAACGCGCAATTGCGCTAATCTAAAACTGTTAGGATCTGTATTGGTAAAATTGAAAATCGCATTTTGAGCGTTTGAAGTGATATAATTACCATCATTAAAAATAGTTTGTAGTTCTGCGGAAACATCAACTTGTCCAGAAATTCTCAGCAAATGTTTAATTTTTAAGGAGTTTGCAAAACGTACCCAAGCATTCAAGTCGCCATCAAATAAAATATCACCTTCTAAGGGAATTACATCGTTATACGCTTCGATTGCAGCAATACCTTTGTCAAGGTTGTCTAAAATTCCGTTTTCATTTTGGTAAATATCCTCTTGTAAATCGTATGCAGGAGTTACGGTCCCATTAACACCATTAAAGGCTTCAAAATAAGGAACATCGCCAAATAGATCGGTTAATCCTGCAGCCATATAAGCTTTTAAAATAAGCGCAGGACCTTCATAAACCGAAAATGTTTCAACGTTTCTCGATTGATTTAAAATAATCTCATTATCACGGAGATTCGTGTAAAATATTGGCCAAGGATTCCCACCTAGTTGTGGCGATTTTAGTGCATGACGATCAAATAGGTTAAAGTCTAAAGCAGTTCTATGTTGTGATAATAAATCTCCTGCTACAAAGCCTTCGTAGCTCATGTTTTCTCCAAAATCATAAATCACTTGACGTAACAATAAACTTGGTTGTACAGTTACTGGTGAATTAGGATTGGTATTGATCTCTTCAAAATCTTTGGTACAACTTATTGTTGCTAAAAGACCTATTAGTGTAAATATATATAGTATGTTTTTCATTTTAATTTTTTTAGAAGTTAAATCCAGCTTTAAAACCAATGCTACGTGTTGTCGCATAACTCATATCTTCAACACCACTTATAAACCCATTGCCTTGTACTGCGAGTTGCTCTGGGTCAAAATGCGGATTTTCAGTAATCACAAATAAGTTGTTTCCAATTAGAGAAAGACTTAAATCTGCACCTTCCTTCAATCCTAAAAAGCCATCTTTTAATTTGAAATCATAACCAATTGAAAATTGACGAAGCTTTAAAAATGACGCATCATAGACGTTATTTTCTTCATGGTTTCTATCGTAAAATTGTCGGTAATAGCTTTCCGCAGAAACAGAAACTGTATTTGGTAATCCTGTGGTTTGATTGACGCCTTGAGCGACAAAACCGTCTTCTGGTCTAAAAGCAGTTTCTGCCAATTGGCCACCAACGTTTCCTAAAGCTCGAGTTCTCGAAACGATTTCTCCACCTTGTCTCCAATCGAATAGGAAACTCAAATTCCAATTTTTATAGCTGAAATTATTATTCCATCCTAAAGTGAAATCTGGATTGTAGTTTCCGATTTTCTGTAAGTTGTTATCTGCAATAAATCGTCCGTTATCATCGATTATAAATTCACCATTTTCGTTCTTTAAGTAACCTGTTCCGTAGATATCTCCAATGCGCCCACCTTCTTCAACCTGAAACCAAACGGTTTGGTTGGCGCTGTCGTAAATCCTGCTATATGCCAATGTTAATCTACCATCTTCTTGTGGTAAATTTTTAATAGTAGATCGACTCGTAGCGAAGTTGAACAATGTATTCCATCTAAAATCTTGTGTTCTAATTGGCGTTGCCCCTAAAATAATCTCAACACCTTGTGTGTTCACTTTTCCGCCATTTACGACTTGTTGGTTATAACCTGAAGATATAGCTATTGGTAAGGAAATAATTTGATCTTGCGTCGTTGCATTGTAATACGTGAGATCAAAAGTCAAACGGTCTTTGAAAAAACGTAAATCGGTACCAACTTCAAAAGACGTGGTTTGCTCTGGTTTTAAGTTGGAATTTGGTATGAAATTTTGATCACTAAATGTTGGCTGACCATTAAACGGTGTTTGTGATACAAACGCTCCAGAGGTTTGATACGCTCCAGTATCGTTACCAACTTGTGCAACACTAGCTCTTAGTTTTGCAAATGAAAATACTTGAGGTAATTCTGTAAAATTTGATAACACAAAACTTGTGGATATTGACGGATAGAAGAAAGAAGTTCCATCTACCGAAAATGGCGTTGCCAAAGCACTTGACCAATCATTACGTCCCGTAATATCTAAAAACAGATAATCTTTGTACCCAAACTTTGCAATCCCATAGAACGAATTGATTCGTTTTCTACTCTCAAATTGAAAAGCCTCAATTGGAGATGCAGCATTATTAAGATTGAAAATTCCAGGTTGTGCTAAGTTGACTGTTTGTAATTGTTTGGTGGATGCATTTTGGTCTAGACGATTTCCGCCGAGAGAGACATCAAAAGAAAGATCACCAAATTGATTGTTGTAATTCACTAAAAAGTCGGTGTTGACTTCTCTAAATGTGACGTCATGCTCTGCATAGCCTCCATTTTGAAAACGATTGCTACTAAAGCTACGACGCAATTGTCTGGTTTCACTGCTGTAGTCCATTCCTGTTCTTAGCGATACGCTTAAATTATCTGTGATATTATGCTTAATTCTAATATTTCCGAAGACACGATCACGCTCAAATGAGTTTCTGTTTTCATACAGAATGAAGTACGGATTGTCGAAAAACGTATAGTTAAAAGAGTATTGTTGTAACCCTTCCAAACCAGGTTGCCAGTAATTTCTTAAGCTATTGATGTTTAAGGAACGTGGTCCCCAAGCAACGAGTGAATAGTTGACGTTTTCACTACCATAACCATTAGATGGCCTATTGTCGCTACTTGAATTAACGTAACTTATTGAGGTGTTGATTTCTGTTTTTTCTGAAGGCTGAAAATTGAGTTTTGCAGCAACCGTTTGTCTATCGAGATTCACGCCAGGAATGATGGATTCACTTCGTAGATCTGTAAATGATAAACGGTAATTACCAGTTTCAAATCCATTAGAAATTGAGAGATTATTAATTGTGGTCACGCCAGTTTCGTAGAAATCCTTTAGGTTGTCTGGATTTGATCTAAATTCGGTTGGCGTAATTGGAATCCCTGAATATAGAGAGGTGTCACCACCTCGTACAAAAACACCGTTACTTAAATCTACAGGACTATCAAATTGCGGAATCAAAATCCCAGCATCCAATCGTGGTCCCCAAGAATAGGTGATGTTGTCACTTATTCCACCACCTAATCCATCAACGTACTCAAATTCTCCAGACTGACCTTGCCCATATTGATTTTGAAAATCGGGTAAACGAAATGCAGAATCCACGAAAAGAGATGTATTAAAACTAATACCCAAGCCTTTTTTGTTTAGACCATCTTTGGTTTTGATGACAATTACTCCATTTGAAGCTCGCGTCCCGTAAAGTGCAGCAGCATTGGCTCCCTTTAAAACGGTTACCGATTCTATATCATCTGGATTGACTTCCATGGCACCATTACCAAAATCGATCTCTTGAAAACCTGCAGCAGCTTCGTTGGTAAAGTTGAAAACGGTTTCGTTATTTATTGGAGTGCCATCCACAATAAATAATGGATTGTTATTTGAAAACGACGACTCACCACGAATCGTAATTTTTGATGAAGACCCAACGCCTGTAGCACCTTGAGTAACGGTTACACCTGCTAGTTTTCCAGCAATATTATCAAGAAAATTGACGGTTTTAACTTCGGTTAAACTTTCAGAATCGAGAGCCTGAACAACGTAACCCAACTCCTTGGTTTCACGTTCTAAGCCTAATGCAGTGATGACAACTTCATCAAGTGCAGACTCGTCTTCTTGTAATTTTACATTGATAATGGTTTGCTCACCAACTGTGATTTTTTGTGTTTTATAACCTAAATATGAAAAGGTTAGAACTGTTGATGCATCTTTGATTTCGATGGTGTATGTTCCATCATCGTCGGAAATTGTACCACTCCCAGATGTTGAGGAAATATTGACATAAGCTAATGGTTGGTTGTCAATTTCACTAGTAATAGTACCAGTTACTGTAATTTGTGCATAGCTAAAACCTGAAAATAATAGCAATATGCAAACATAGATTTGCTTCATAAACTGCCCACGTAAGTGGGTATCTTTTAATTAAAAAATGTGATTATCCTTTCGAGACTTTAACTATGATTAATAGTTTAAGGAATTAAACTCGCAGGTTTTTTGGTTCGTTAAACGTGCAGTAAAACAGGTGAACCTTTATTAAAAAGAAGTGTTTGTGAGAAATTTTCAATAGAAATAAAATAAGAAGATATAATTTCTTTTTCTACGGAAATATAACTAATTAAGTTATCCTTAATAGCTCTTGAAAGCTTCTTAAAGCTATCAATATTATGTTTGGCGTCTAAAAGGGTATCAATATCTGAAAGAAATTCCAAATACGATAATTTGATCCTTTGAGATTGGACTGCCTTCGAAATACTTCGGCTTAAAGCAGACGTTTGCCATGGGAGTTTTAAAAACGTTTCAACATTAAAATGGGACTTTTTTAATCCCATTAAATAAAAACCACCATCTTTTGAAGGCCCTAAAACAATATCGTTTTGTTTTAAGTTTTCAACTGCTTTTAAGATATGCTGTGATTGTAAATGAGGCGTGTCATTACCAATAGTAATCACATTTTCAAACCCTTTGTCATAAACAGATTGTATGGCATTCGTAAAACGCTCACCAAAGGAATTTCCGGTTTGATTTTTTTCCGAAGATAAAAAATAGGGTATACCTGTCTTTTTAACAACCTTAAGGGTTTGTAAATTAAGTGCGTCAAATAATAATTGCGAAGATTGAAACGGTTTTTGAATCGCTTCGAACTCAGCAGAATTTGCAAATATTAATATGGCTGTTTGGTTGTTTTTCATCTTTAGTCTTCACGAAAGTGGAGATCTCATTTTCTGTTTTTTCCTGCAAGCTTTTTAAAGCCTTGTAGGTCAATCGTCTTTTTTTAACTGTGAGATTCCTGCCCTCGCAGGAATTTATGCAACACTACCTTGGCAGCTACTTCCTGCGCCTGCAGTACAACCGTAACAATGTTGTGAAATCACGATATTTCGTCCTTCTAATAATTCTTCGTTAAATTCTGAAATATGCTTGGATTTACTATTCACTGGCAATTCTAGCATTTGATTAAAATCGCAATCAAACAAGTAGCCATCCCAACTAATCGAGAGTGTATTTGTGCACATTACGTTTTGTACAGCAGCAGGATTATAAGCCTCTACCAATTGGTACATATAATCTTCGTAGTTTTCTGATGCTATTAAATAATCAAGAAAACGCGCTATTGGTAAATTGGTGATCGCAAAAAGATTATGGAATTGAATGCCAAAATCTTCCATCAACGCTTTTTTGAAATCTTTTTCCATGGCAGCTTGATCGCCTGGTAAAAAAGCACCAGATGGGTTATAAACTAAATCCAATCGCAATTCACTATCTGGCATTCCGTAGCCAACAGCATTCAATTCTTGCAAGGCTTTTATAGACTTAGCAAAAACACCGTCACCACGTTGTTTATCGGTTTTTCCCTTGGTCCAGTGTGGCATTGAACTTACGACGTGAACATTATGTTTTTTAAAAAATTCTGGTAAATCGTAATATTTTTTGTTCGCACGAATGATTGTTAAGTTAGAACGCACGATAAAATCTTTGATTCCAACTTTTGCTGCTTCTTCTACAAACCATCTAAAATCTGGATTCATCTCTGGAGCACCACCTGTTAAATCTAAGGTATGCGCACCAGAGTTCTTAATAACTTCCAAACATTGTCTCATCGTCTCGCGAGTCATAATTTCCTTTCGGTCTGGACCTGCATCTACGTGGCAATGCTCACAAACTTGGTTACACATGTAACCCACATTGATTTGTAGTATTTCTAATTTTTTAGCTTTTAGTGGAAATTGACTTGTCTCAGAAATTTTAGCTTTAAATGTTGGTAATTCTCCGTTTTGGAAAATCCCGTTAGATAAAATTTCGAGCTGTCTGTTACTTTGTGCTAAATCGCTTCCTTTTTTATGTAGGGATTGTGTTTTTACTTTCGTCATATTAATTTTTAGAACTAGATTTACTGGTGATTACTATCTGCGTTAGGGTGGAGGCATTGTTGGAGCTCCTCTTAGAGAGCGACTGCCGAGAGCCTGACCCTTGTGGTAACGCCCAAATACTAACCGTCTAGTTTATTAACTTTATTCATCATTTGAACGCCATGTACCAATGTAGCTCCACTCTTTATAGCAGCTCCAACATGAATGGCTTCCATCATTTCTTCTTTTGTAACACCTCGCTGTAAACCGTCTTTGGTGTAGGCATCAATGCAATAAGGGCACTGCTCTGTATGGGCAACAGCCAATGCAATCAACGATTTTTCACGGGCTGTGAGGGCACCTTCTTCAAAAACTTTTCCGTAGTATTCAAAGAACTTGTTTCCTAATTCTTCACCCCATTCTGTAATTTTACTGAATTTTCTTAGGTCTGCTGGGTCGTAATATGTTTTTGACATGTTTAAAATTTCAAGGGTTTAAAATATTTACGTAAAAAATAGATGTCTAGTTTTGTCGATAATAAATATCAAACTTAACAGAAAATATATGACAATACTAATTTATTTTTTTGGTTTAATTTGAAATATGCCTTACATGAAAAAAGTAGTACTTTTAAAAACTCTTTAAGTGAAACATGAAGAATTGGATTGACGTATTATCAAGCTTTAAAGAAAAGCGAGAACCTGTTGCGCTCGTTACAGTAACAAAATGTTATGGATCAACACCTTGCGTGCTTGGATCTAGAATGATAATTACTGAAAATAAAGAACTTTTTGGTACGATTGGAGGTGGAAAATTAGAATTTCTGGCCATAGAAAAAGCTTTAGAGGCACTTCATGAAAATAAAATTATTGAATCTGGATATACCTTAGGACCAGAGTTTGAGCAGTGTTGTGGAGGAAAAGTAGAATTTATTATAGAACCTATGAATCAATCACCAGAATTATTTTTATTTGGAGCAGGACACATTGGTCAAGAAATTGTTAAACTCTTAGTTGGCACACCTTTTAAAGTCAACCTTATTGATTCTCGAGACAATTGGTTCAAGGATAAGGATTTAGATCCAAGTATCAACCCTTGTGAAGTAAGTGAAATTGATTTTAAAACATTTAGGGATGTTGTGCGTTGGGGAAGAGGCTGTTATGTTTTAGTGTTGACGCACAATCATGCTATAGATTTCGATGTCATATCCATGGCTCTAAAAGAGGAAACCAAATATTTGGGTTTAATTGGAAGCAAAACAAAAAAAGCACGTTTTCATAAGATGCTCATTAATGAAATGAATATTGAGGAAGGCATGGATAATGTTATTTGCCCAATTGGATTGCCAATTGGTGGAGATACACCAAAAGAAATTGCAATAAGTGTTGTGGCGCAATTGCTACAAGTGCATTATAAGAAATAGGTAGTGTAATTCAAAATGTCACACTGAGCGCTGTCGAAGTGCTTGTGAAAACAACCATTAAATAAATAATAAAGAGATTCCCGTTTTCACGGGAAATACTATGAAAAGTAACAAATCCATAATTGATAAACTAACCGCACTTTGGGCATTAAACGAGTCTGGGCTTGGTGGTTTTTTACATGTTTTCAATACCCCTTTTACGGGATTGATTGTTGGTGGAGTTTCTATTTTACTCATTAGTTTAATTGCTTTTTATGCTGAAAATAAATGGCAAGCCATCATAAAAGCATTGTTAATTGTGTTGATTATTAAAATGGCAGTGAGTCCTTATTCTCCTTTTGGAGCTTATGTTGCGGTTAGTTTTCAAGCGCTGTTTGGAGCGTTTTTGTTTTCTAATTTCTCATGGAAAGGAGCCACATTGATCATTTTAGGGATTGTCACATTTTTAGAATCTGCACTTCAAAAATTACTGATACTCACCATTGTTTATGGAGAAGGTCTTTGGAAAGCCATCAATATGTATGGTGTATGGGTACAAGAAAAATTAAATTTTATTTCTGAAACTTCCACATCATCTGTTTTAGTAACAACATATCTTGTGGTTTATGGCATTTGCGGAATTTTAGCTGGATTATTCATCAAAAGCATAATTAACATTATATCCAACAAAAAGGAAACCGATTTTTACATCGAGCCTGATAGTCCAGGTTCAGAAAAAAAACCAAGAACAACATCATTTAAATCAAAAATTATATGGGTTTGGTTAATCACTGTCGCTGTGATTGTTTTGGCATTCACTTTTTTTGGAGGCGATTTATTAGGATGGAAAAAAGGGATTTATATTATGCTACGAAGCTTTTTAATTTTGATGCTTTGGTATTTAATTATTGGTCCTTTGTTATTGAAATTAATTCGAAAATATCTCAATAAAAAAGAATCGCAGTACAAAGAGGATATCACTAATGCGATGGATTTGTTCCCCTATTTTATACAGATTATTTCATTTACTTGGCAAGAAACAAAACACCTCAAAGGTTATACGAGATTCAAATATTTTATTGCTAATAGTATTTCCAATTGCATTCATTTTAAAATGTCTTCGGAATGATTTACATCCTCACGGGACCCATAAGATCAGGAAAAACTACAACAATCAAGGATTGGGTAGAGCAAAGAATGGATGTTGATGGATTACTATCTCCAGATGATGACAATGGAAAGCGTTTTTTTCTAAAAATTAAATCACGGGAGGAAATTGAGTTTGAAGTTGAATTCAAATCTGAAAAGACGATAAACATTGGGCGGTTTCATTTTTTAAAATCTTCATTTGAAAAAGCAAATAGTTTTTTAAAAACCTTTTCTTCGGAACCTAAAAACTACTATCTAATTTTAGACGAATTAGGAAAACTAGAACTTAAAAACGAAGGTTTACATGCTTCAACAGAAATTTTAATTTCTAAATTTTTAGATTCTGGAAAACACTATTTAATTTTGGTAGTGCGTGATTATCTTCTCGATGACATTGTTGCACATTATAATATTTCAGAATATAAAATCATAACGAAAGACGCGTTGGATAATTTGTGATCCTATATTTTAAGAATAATCTAATTTCAAAAGTCTTCTATATTCCGAAGAAAAATTTGAATATGTATTAGTACTCTTTTCTATCTTCTTTATTGCTCCATTTATTGAAAGGTTCCATGGCAATATCATGCGCCAATTGTATAAACGGGATTTTTCTTTCTTTATATGGCAAAGGAATTTCGTCATAAATAAATTGATCGTCAAAGCCAATATTTGCAGCGTCTACTTGGGTGCTTCCGTAGTACACTTTTTCTACACGAGACCAATAAATAGCGCCAAGGCACATAGGGCAAGGTTCACATGAGGTGTAAAGCTCACAACCATCTAGTTGAAAACTATTTAAATTTTTGCAGGCATCACGAATTGCCATCACTTCGCCATGTGCTGTTGGATCGTTGGTTGAGGTGACTTTATTGTTGCCTCGTCCTACAATTTTTCCATCTTTTACGATGACGCAACCAAAAGGTCCACCTTCATTATTATTCATTCCTTTTAGAGCAGCGTTTACTGCTTCTTTCATGAATTTTTCGTTATCTGTCATATATGAATTTTGAGTTGGATTTGTATTTTAACACAAGATATTAAATTAGAAATTAAAAGGGTTGATTGGATCATTTTAAAACGAATATCCTATGGCAAAATTTAGTACAGGCTCATCTAATTTAAAATCGAAACGCTGGCCTTCTGGTTCTGAAGGATCATGAAACGGTGCTGCCAAATCAAACCGTATCACAAAACCTTGAATATCGACTCGTAAACCCACTCCAGTTCCCATGCCTAATTCACTTATAAAATTAGAGGTGAATTTATCTGTTGCTACTCCATCAACTTCAAACGCTGGGTTTGCTTTAGAATTCCAAACGTTTCCAGCATCTGCAAATACAGCGCCTTTAAAAAATGAAACGATAGGAAAACGATATTCTATATTGGCTTCTAATCTAATGTTTCCAGTTTGGTCAAAAAAGGTACCGTCACTATTTGGATCGCTATTTTCATTGTAGGTTCCCGGTCCCAAAGATCTAATTCTAAAAGCTCTTACACTATATGGTCCTCCAGAAAAATACTGTTTTACATATGGGACTACATCAGAATTGCCATATGCCAACCCGTAGCCTGCATACACTCGTGTTGCTAATGTTTGCTGTTTGTTTTTTCCGAAGTTATAATGAAAACGAGCATCTACATCTGCTTTAGCATATTGCGCGTATTCCAATCCTAAAAATTGTTTTGGCTCGTTGGGCTCAGCCTCTTTGCCAAGTAAAGAAATAGAGTTTCCTGCTACGTCTAAAGTGGTATTTAAATAGAATTGACTGGATTTATTTGCGTCAACCATCCCATTATAAGTGAACGAAAAGGTCATGCCCGAAATAAATTCTTGGTCAAAGCTGCGTTGTAAAAAAGGATTTTCATCTAAAATTTCCTGAAACGCCTCTGTCGTGCTGGACAATCTTGTATAGCTTATAGAAATAGGATTAAAATCATAGGTTATAAACCTGTTGGCATTCCATGAGTAACCAAAGAGTCCACTTCCCGAAAGTAACGTGTATAGCTTGCTTCTGCTTAGATAATTCACTCCTAAACTTGTTTTTGTCTTCGGAATGGAATATTCAAAAAACTCGTCATTTATATTAAATGGAGAGATAACACGAGGGAAAATGAGCTCACCTTTCGCACCAATTTCAATACTACTCAATCCTGCATTGCTACCACTTGCAAATTGGGTTTCATAACCAATGTTAGTGCTAATATTTAGTGTTTCACCTCCTTTAAAAAGATTACGGTTGCTATAGGTCAATGCGAGATTTGGTCCAGCAAAGTTGTTGGATTTGGTGACTGCTTGCAACTCTGCTCGTATTGCTCGCTTTGTTAAAGGTGATAAATAAATGTTGGCTTCGAGAGTACCTAGGCTATCTGTAAAAAGAGAGTCTATTTCTTTATATTGAATATTTACATATTTGTACGCTCCAATTGTTGATAAACGCCTAGCTGTGTTTTTAGAGGTTTGCGGATTGTAATAACTGTTTTCTTCTATAGTGATGAATTTGTCAAGATATTTTGGCTTAATAAACACAGAATCCTGAAAATAATTTTTATTGTTAAAACGGTCTTTGCCTACATACGTGGAGTCTTGTAAATCATGATCTGGATAAACATTTACTTTCTTTATTTGATATGGAACAGTTGCTTTTTTCGGCACTTCTGCCTTAAGCTTTAAAAATAAATCAAATCTTTTATTTGTGTATTGATTAGTGTCTGCTTCAAAAATAAAAAAGTCTGAATTGAGATTGTAATATCCTTTATTCTTTAATTCTGAATCAATTCTTTGGCGTTCAAATTTCATATTACCCAAATCAAATCTCATGTTTTTATTGAAATTCGTGCTTGATATGGCTTGTTTTACGTCTTCATAAATGGGAGATGGCATTGAGTCTAGTTGAAACTTCTCCATTCTATAAGGCGTTGGTATTTTGAGATCATATTTTACAGAGGCTTCTGTCTCTTGTTCCTCAAAAGCTGAAGTCACCACACTATAGAAAAACCCATTGTTTTCTAAGCGGTTTCTAAGGATATCTTCAACTTCAAAATTTTCAACATCAGATTGGTACACTGGCTTTTCACCAATTTGTTTATATAGCCACCTGTTTAAAAATCCAGGTTTTTCTTTTTGAGTCTTGTAATAATAATAAAGTCCTGGTCGCATACCCAAAAATCCTGAATTTGGTTCTGGCCTTAAAACAGATTCTAATTGCGTCTTTAATTTATCTACATTTTTAACTGTAGAATCTGCAGTTATTTCTATGGTTGCTCCAGTATATAATCGTTCTCCTTCTGGGATGTATTTTTTAATACTGCATGAGTTGAGATACATTCCGAAGAACATAAGAAATGCGATATATGTAAATTTATTGTTCAATACTAATTCTTTTTCTTATCCATACTTTCATCTGTAGCCTCTTCTTTAGCGTTTAGTTTTTCTTCTGCAGCTTTTTTGTCGGCTTCAAGTTTTGCTTTCTTTTCACTTTGTGACCTAAAAATGGCATCCCAAAGTTCGTTAAACTGATTGAATTCTTGAGTAAATATAAGTCCGATGCCACTAACGATAGTTTGACCATCAATCACATTTTCAAACTCACTTCTTCTAAATCCTTTTAATCGATATCTGCCATCTTCGGTCAAAATATATTCTAAACTCACATTGCCAATTAGAGGTGTCGCTTCTCCAGTAGAACTGCTGCCCTGTATATCTACTTCACTACCGACTCTAACTATCAAGCGATCATCAAATAATTTTTTTTGCGCAGCGATATCCAGTTGGGTTCTTTCGGTAGGAGCATCACCTTGATAGTCGGTATAACTGTCCAGACCAAAATCCAATTCTATACCAGAATCTCCCAATAGTTTGTCTGAGAACGCATTAAGCTGCTCAGATACTGCGTCATTAAGGTTATCTCTTGCAATGGTTGCAAAACCACCTGTACTACCATCACTTCCTGGATCTGGATAGAAACGATTAAGCACCAATAAGGAAAACACTTGCCTATTAAGTTCGCTTTCTTGTTGGTTAACTTGTTGCACACGACCGTAAACTTGTCCTCCAATAGCACCTTGCTCTTCTTCTGGCATATCTAATTGAAACGATATTTTAGGTTGTAGCAATTCCCCATCAATATTAAGATACACATCAAAAGGCAATACTTGTCTGTATTTTGTTTTTACTGAAGGATCTGCCCCAGAAATTTGCGGAGCCATCAACGATGATGCTGACGTTTCGAGATTGTAAATAGCACGAACATCTAACTTGGCATCAAAGGGATCTCCAGACCAGGTGACACGACTGCCAGAAGCAATAAGAAATTTTCTGTTTACTAGGCTATAAAGATTGAGCTCGTAGTGACCATCTGAGATTTCATAAGTTCCAACGAGATTTAAGCGTCCGTTTGGTGCCATTTTAAAATCGAATTCTCCCTCTCCAGAGACTTTGAAATTATCACCGGTTTCTTCATCGATAATTATGGTTACAGCTGCTTCCTTACCCACTTTAATAAATGTGGAAATATCAAAACCTTTAATGGTTGCGGTTTGTTCTTCAGTTTGGGTAAGAATGGCGTCGGGATTTTCACGATTTACAAATTGTACGACACCGTCACGTTCTTCAATATTGGCAACGGTTGAAGGCATGACATAGGTCACGTCAGTATCAGACCCTAATGTGACTTGTGCATCTAACTTAGGGATTTGTAAATCTCCAGTTAGTTTTGCATTGGCGTCAAATGATGCTTTTCCGTAGAATAATTCATTATCTTCTTGAGTTGCGTCAAGTACTTGAAAATTGTTGGCTTTTAAATCAAGATCAAATGTTGGATTTAAAAAACTTTCTGTACCAATATCTCCAGACAATACTAATTCGTTATTATTAACGTCGCGAATAGTAAAATTAGACATGGAAACTCCATCATTATTCATATTCAACGTTTCGTTGACCATGGTGAATTTGGTGTTAAGTTTTGCGATGTTAAATTCTGCATTATTAAATGTGATGGATCCATCGTATTGAGGATCTGCTGTGGTGCCAGTAACTTTAAATTTTCCTTTAAAACTACCATCACCTTCTTTAATCTCACCCAAAGAAAGTGTGTTAAGGGCTTTCATTTTAAACTCATTAATATTTAAGTCGAGATTTAGATTTGCAGCAGTGCTATTGGCTTCGTAGTCACCAACCAAATCAAGATTAACATCTCCACCTTTAAGCCCTATATTAAATGCGTAATTGTTGCCATCAAGAGAGTTACCATTTAGGCTTAATGTGCCTAGATTGGTTTTTAGCATCTCAAAATTAGAAATACTCAAGTCTGCAATAATACCAGTGTCACCAAAAGGTTCTTCTAAAATAAAATCACCGTTTAGCTCACCTTTTGCAATTTGAGAATTTGGATTTAAATAATTGAACACTTCACTTATTTTAAAATTTTCAAAATCTATGGCTGCGTGTGTTTTTGTGATCTTAGAGAGTTTATCGGTAATCTCAACAGACTGATTATTCTTAGTAATCTTAAAATTATTAAACTCTAAATTGTTGTCTGTAAAGACAATCTCATTTGTATCTGGAATGGTCCATTCAGTTTTGTTGAGTATCAGGCTATCAGGATTAACGGTAAACGAAAGACGTTCCCGGTTACCTGTGATTTTTGTATTCACATTCAAAAGACGCTCGCCATCATGATACCCTAAAAAATTAAGGGATAGTTCATTGTTGGTCTGATTTCCGGTTATGACCGTTTTGGGAATATCCAAAGGCCCAGCAATTATGTTTTTAAAGCCTAGATTGAAATTGAAATTCTCTTTATCTGTATCCATTGAAAAGGCCAAACTATCCAATTCGTTACCACTATAATTGATGTGAGGCGCAGTGATATTCGCTTTTAATTGTCTTTCTTTTTCGTTAAAATCTACAGAAATATTAATAGTGTCCAAATCCTTTACATTTACCAAAAAAACATCATTAAGTAAAGGAGATTCTGAGATTTTACCCTCAAGTTTAAGGTTTACAGGATTGGTAATCGTATCTGGAATTGTTTCATCTCTATAAAAATAGCTGGAAATATGTCGTTGTATGGCTTTGCTAAACGTTTGTGGGTCTGTATTTGACTTTAATAAAACATCAACAATTTTATTTTTTATCGAAACCGAAGTTGTATCACTCCGCACATGCGCAAGTGCATTTAAATCACCCAGCAAATAGGTTTTGTTATCGTAGACAAAAACACCATTATCAACAATTGCCGAAGCGTTGTAACCTTCAGTATTACCTTTAAAATCTGCGTAGATATTCATACCGGTTTTTACATTTCGCTGCATAACACCAAGACCTTGTAAATCTGCTCCAATAACGTTAATTTCCGCAGTGGCTTCTGGTGCAATAGAATCTAAAACAACCAATGCATCAAGTTTAATGTTGAGGTTCTCATCCTTATAATCTGAAAGAATGTGACCCGTTCCATTTTTGATTTTCCCATTGAGATTAAGGTCTTTAATGGCATAATTATTAAGCTGAAATTCGCTAATCGTAGCATCCAAAGTAGCATCCAACGTATTAATGGTAGAACCGCTACCTTGAGAATCTACAGTTAAACTCAATGCTCCAAATTGCGGATTCCCAAGTAGCTCATTCATTTTGTAATCCTCGATCGTAATTTTAGCATCGTAAGCAATAGTGTTTGTGTTTTGGAAACTTCCGTCAATGGTAGCGATACCCTGTGTTGTTGTTAATTTCGCTTTCGCGGAAATATCCTGTGGATTTCCATTTAATCTTCCAGCAAGCTTTACATTTTCTGGTAAATTAACCCCTAGATCTTTTTCACTCACAAATTGTATAAGATCTGAACGTTTTGTTTCTGCGGAAAACTGCGGAATATCAAACTGAACCAAATCTGGATTGGTTACATTTTTAAGCGTTCCGCTAGCGGAAATTCGTGTCGTATTTCCCCAATTTACGACTGCATTTGGTAAATTGACCGATGATAAAGTACCAGCAGCATTGATGCGACCTGTAAGTTGTTTTTTACTTAAAGTCTGGAGATAGGCGTTGTTTTTAAGATCTGGCTGAAATTTGAAAATTTCAGAAAGTGACACACTAAAAGACGGTAGGTTAACATCCACTCTCGTAGTCTCAGGTTTCTCGATTAATTGGGAAAGCGAGTTATATTGCAACTGCGCATAACCAATAATACTGTTGTTATTTAATTTAAAGTCCAAATTATCAAACAGCATTTCTTGATCTGTTGCCTCAAAATCAACCGCAAGTTGTTTTAAATTGAGACCAGAACTTTCATTAAAGTTAAATTGATTTATGTTAATTGTAGCTTTTTTATCTTTAATAAGTAAATCCTGAGCCTTGAGCGTGAGATTATTTAAAGAAATCGCGTTTGGGTTAAATACCGTTTCACTTGGTGAAGCATTACCAACTCGGTAATCCAATTCGTTATTTTCAAGATCTATAGATGCTACATTGACTTTTATTTGAGGCCATTCAAACGTTTGGATATCTGCTTTGGCATCATCTTTAATGGTTTTGATTTGTTCGGTTAATCCATTGATCTCTGCCTCTGTAACTAACTTTATTTTTGAATTTTTAAGCGTAATTTTATTTAAGCTGAAATCACTTTCAGCTAAATTAATGGATGGTGTATCACTAGAAAATTCATCAATATCAAGATCTGCAATAATACGGTCTGGTTGAGATTCATAATAGGCGACAACGTTTTTGAGTTTTATATTTTCCGAAGAAAATTTAGGTAAAGGTATTTCAGAAGTGGTCGTGTCAATGGTAACGGGTTTCTGGATAAATTTTATGTTTGAGTTTGCAAGTTCAATTGTTGAAGCATTGAAAATCATGTTTTCAATATCTGTTTTTTCCATATTGGCTTTGAGTTCGCCAACTTTAAACCTGGAATCAATACCTACAACTGCATCATTAAAAACGAGATCAATATTTTTGAGATTTAAATTCCCAATGATCAAATTCAATGGAGTAGAAGTGGTATCTGTCGCAACAGTCGTGGTATCTGTAGCTGCAAAGGCATCAATTAAAAACTGAAAATTATAACCAGAAACAGAATCTTTTCTAATGATATTTGCTCGTAAACCATCCCAATCCAGTTCTTCTACGCCAACAGCTTCACCATTGATCATTTTCCAAAGTGGGATATCGGCTTCTAAAGATTTTGAATACACCAAAGTATCTCCTTTCTTGTCTTCAAGAAATAACCCATCTAATTGTACATCGCCATCAAAAGTGATAAACAACTTATCTATTTCAACCTTGGTATTGGTTTTATTTGAAACGTAATCAACAACTTGATTAACAATGATATCCTGTCCCCAAGGACTTCTTATAAAAAGTACGATTAAAAATAGAAAAATTAGAATACCTAACAACACTCGCAAGGTTCTTCGCAACCAGCGATATTTTTTGCTTTTTTGAGATTCGTTATCTATGTTTTCAGGGCTTTCCAAGGGTCAAATATAAAACATCAAATGTATTATAATTGTCACGATTGCCATTAATATTAACACTCTTGCCACATAATTTTAACGCTTGGAAAGAGGATTTTTAATTGAAATTTGATTTTAAGAATGCATCTGCATTTAAATACAGAACGCGATCTATAATTTCTTCTGCGGAAATTTGATTTTGCGGGAGCAATTGCGATTTATGATTAGTTAGATAGTCTTGGGCCTTTTCGATTAAATAGGGTTTTATGTCTTTAATGTTTTCTGCTGTCCAAAGTCCTTTGATTGGATTGACAATCCCATCAAAATCTGAACCTATTGCTACCGTTCCCCAAGCAAATAAATTGTTGTTATTTAAAAGCTCTCCAATGTGACGAATTTGTCTCCAGATCAAATCAGATTTATTTACATATCGCCTTTTCTTACTTGGCCAATAGATTCTTGATGCTCGTATTGCTTTTGTATTGGCAATGCGACGCTCATCTAATTGCAAGCCAAAAATACCTTTTGATTTCGCGATACGTAAAATTTCATTATCATATAAATTAATATCTTCTTCATTAAAATATTGGTTTTGCTCACCACTTGAAATTGTAGGTTCCTCAATTGATTTTCTGCCATTTGCAGCACCATGACTTACGATAATCGGGATATTCTCGTTAGCATAAACGGTATCCAGAAGTTCATAATATCTTGTTCTAGAAGCGCGACTCATGTGTTTGATATCAATGAGGATGCGTTTATTGTTAGTGCTGTCCAGTAATTTAGCAATGACCTTAAACCCTAAATCTGTAATACCAGTATCTAAACCTCTATTTTGGTTCTTTTTTATCAAACCAATATTAATACTCCTTGCATGCCCACAAATTTCATTATAAAAATGGTGGGCAAGTGTTATGAAAAAAGGTTTATGATCCCAGTTTTTTACAGTGTCTATATTGCTTAAAACCGTGGTTTCGTCTGCAGTATTTACATCCTTGTTTAAACCGGTTTCAAATGCATGTGCACCTTCTATACTTGGGACTAGGCTAATTATTTTCCGTTTAGAGGTTGAGGTGGTTATATTGGTTGATATTTCCGCATAACTATTCACTAAACGGTAAGTATAAGTAACATCATCAATAACCTGTGCAAAATTATTGAGTTGCATATAATAATTGTATTCATCATTTAAATCCTGAAAATAACTATTATGGTTTCTGAGGCTATCTATGCGTTTTTGGCTCACACCTGCTGCAAGATTGACTAATATGTCTGATACAAATTTGAAGCCCAGCATTTTCTCTTTTAGAAAATGTTTTTCAAAAGGGTATAAAGAAATGACTACTGTATTGCAATTGGCTTTAGCAAGAGCTGTGAGATCTGTTTGAGTGAATTTGGTAAGTGTTAGTAATTTATTGAATTGCCTCTCGATAAAATTTGGCGGACTATAATGCCATATCGAGTTTTTGCGTCCACTATTTAAATTATTTTGTTTTGGCGGTTCGTATTTAAAACTCTTACCATAAGGTTTAAGCGATGGATGGCAATGAATATCTATGTATGACTTGCTCATTTATAGTTGGTTATGAGATTTAAAGTTATGCAAAATTATTGCAATTGATAGGTCTTCCGAAGAAAAATAAAATCCATTATTGTTAAATATTTATTAAACCTCTTATTATAAAAATCTAAAAGCCATTTTACTCGTATATATATTATAAACACTTAACACATTAATTATGAAAATTAAAATGAATAGATTTTTAGGTATTACAGCATGTATGCTTCTAGTAGTTCTAACCGCTTGTGAAGATGGGAAGAAGAAAGAGCAAGAAGCTAAAATGGAAGCTGAAAAAGTTGAAATGGAAGCTGCAGAGCAAGAGAGAATGATGATGGAAGAAAATGCGAAAAAAGAGCAAATGATGAAAGAAGAGGCTATGACCAATAGTATTGCTGGTAAAGCTATGACAAATGAGAATCTTACAACGTTGGTTACTGCGTTGCAAACAGCAGATTTAGCGACAATGTTATCTGAGCCTGGTGAATACACAGTTTTTGCACCTTCAAATCAAGCCTTTTCAAAGTTGCCAAAAGGAACTGTTGAAAGTTTATTGAAACCAGAAAACAAAGAAAAATTACAAGGTGTTCTTCAATACCATGTAGTGTCTGGTAAAATGACTTCAGATAAGTTTGCTGAGTCAATTAAAGGAGCTAACGGAAAATATAAATTTAAAACCGTAAAAGGTGAAGAATTGACCGCTATGATGAGTGGTGACCAATTTGTAATCATGGATGAAAGTGGTAAAAAAGCTCAAGTTATTCAAGGAAACGTAGATGCATCTAATGGTATTGTGTATGTCATTGATACTGTTTTGATGACCAAGAAATAAAATAATAAGTTGATTGATTGATTAGATTAGGACGTGGTGAAAGCCATGTCCTTTTTTTTTATATCTCAATATCCGTAAAGCTAGAAAATCATTAGATTAGCCACTTTTAAATCAAAAATCATTTATGGTATACATAATTATATTTATCGCACTTTTAATCTTCGTCATTTATGTATTCTATAATAAATATTCAAAAAGAATAGAACAATTTCCTGCCCATTGGCATGATATACTATTGAAAGAGGTTGTATTCTATAAAAATTTACAACCTAAAGAACAAAAGCGATTTCAAAATAGAGTTATGCAGTTTCTAAGTGAGGTTTACATTGACAGCGTAGATTTCGAAATTGAAGAACTGGACAAGATATTAATTGCTGCAAGTGCTGTAATACCAGTGTTTGCTTTTAAAGAGTGGTTTTATCCAACGCTAAGCGGAGTGATCATATATCCAGATAATTTTAACGATGATTTTGAATTTTCAGAAAAAAGTGAATCTCGACGTATTGCTGGAGTTGTTGGAACAGGGAGATTGGAAAAGCAAATGATTTTGTCTAGAAAGGCATTGTATAGTGGGTTTAGAAATCATGGCGATAAAAAAAATACTGCAATCCATGAGTTTGTCCACCTCATTGATAAAATGGACGAAAATGTAGATGGCATTCCAGAGGTTTTGATGCAAAACTCTAATTCAATTCCTTGGCTAAAATTAATGCATGATGAAATGGAGGCGATTAATAACGACAAGTCAGATATTAGAGCTTATGGAGGCACCAAACAATCGGAGTTTTTCGCAGTGGCCTCAGAGTATTTTTTTGAAAGTCCAAAACTAATGAAACGCAAACATCCCGAACTTTATAAAATGCTGGCAGCGTGTTTTAGAGTAAAATTTTAGTACTTCGGAAATTTTAAACCTTCAAACTTGCCTCATGTTTTATTAGAGATTTAGCAAAAGGTTGTTTGCTCAAAATTTGTCCAGTTGCAGCTTTGATGGCATTTGCCAGAGCACCTCCTGCTGGTGGTAAACCAGGTTCTCCCAATCCTGTAGGCGATAGGTCATTTTCAACAAAATAGGTATTTACAATAGGCGTTTCGTTCATTCTAATTAAACGATAAGTATTGAAATTCACATCTTGAGGTTTTCCGTTTTCAAAAGAAAAATCGCCATACATTGCATGTCCAATTCCGTCAATAACACCACCTTCAATTTGATTTTTTGCACCTGTAGGATTTACAACAATCCCACAATCTACCGCAACGGTTACTTTTTCAACCATTGGTAATCCGTTTTTTAAAGTGATATCCACCACTTCTGCAACATGGGTGTTATGGCTGTAATATGCAGAAAATCCTTGATGAACACCTTCTTTTGTATTTCCCCAATTGCTTTTTTCTACAGCTAGTTTTATAGTGTCTGTCATTCGCTTTGCGGAATATTGAATATTAGGATCTTCGCCATCCTTTACATTTTTAAGCAAATCTAATCGTAATTGAATAGGGTCTTGTTCACAAGCTTCTGCGAGTTCATCAAAAAAGCTTTGTTCTGCAAAGGCTAAAAAGTTGGTATAAGGCGCTCGCCATGCGCCTGTTGTGATATTACTTTGGTAATTGCCAGATTCTACCTTGTAGTTTTTAATAGCTCCAGCGGGAAAAAAGTGCGGAATCAAACCATACATATTAGAGTTGATCGCAGCTTCTTTTAAATGGTAACCGGTCACTTTTTTATCTTTTACAGAGGCAGCAATTCTATATTTTATTGCAGGTCTATAAATGCCAGCAGCCATATCGTCTTCTCTTGAAAAAATAACTTGTACTGGCTGTTTTGTGAGGTTAGATATTTCCGCAGCTTCTAGAGCAAAATCACCGTAAAGTCGTCTTCCAAATCCGCCACCCATTCGTGTCATTTCTAAATGAATATCCTCTTCTTTACGATTTATTAATTCTGAAATACGTCTCGCAGTTCCTGCAGGTGTTTGGATGGGACCAACCAAATGCACTTTTTCCTCGGTGACATTGGCATAGAAATTCATAGGTTCCATACAATTATGTGGTAAAAATGGTGACTCGTAAGTGCGTTCTAGAATTGTGTCTGCATTAGCAAAAGCTTCTTTGATATTGCCATCTTCACGTCTTGTTTCTAGACCTTTTCCGTCTAAAATTTTAAACAATTCGGTATCATGATTAGATGTGCTTTCCAATTTGTTATCATCTTTCCAAGTCACATTCAATGCTTTTTTTCCTTTCATTGCTGCCCAAGTATTTGAAGCCAAAACAGCAATTTTATCTCCAAATTGCACAACATCGGAAACTCCGTTTATATTTTTGGCAGCAGTTGCATCAAAGGAATTTATGTTTTGACCAAAAGCAGGAGGTCTCATGACAGAGACGTATTTCATGCCTTCCACTTTATAGTCCAAACCAAATAGAGACTTTCCTTTTATGATTTTATCGATGTCAACATTAATGGCATCTTTACCTATGATTTTATAATCTTTAATTTCTTTTAGGGCTACATTTTCTGGCACTTCCAAGTGAGCTGCTTCGTTTACGACATCGCCATATCCAAGTTCATCACCATTGGCATTTTTTATAATTCCATCTTGAGCTGAGCACGAACTAGCATCAACATTCCATCTCGCAGCTGCAGCATTAATGAGCATTTGTTTTGCAGTGGCTCCAGTTTGACGAAGAGCATCCCAACCAAAACGAATTGACTGACTACCACCAGCTACTTGTCTTGTAAAGTTAGTGGTGTCTAAAGCACCTTGCTCTACGGAAACATGTTTCCAAGGGACGTCAAGTTCTTCAGCAATAATCATTGGCATTGATGTTTTTACACCTTGACCAATTTCAGGATTTGGCGAGAAAATGGTGACGTAGCCATTTTCAGCAATTTTAATAAATGCATTGAAATCTTTAAAGTCTAATTTTGAAACGTCTATTGGAGGTGTAGCAGTTTCTGCACACGATGTTAAGAAATTGAATCCAATTAACAATCCGCCAGATGCCAATGCAGAGGTGCGAATAAAATTACGTCTGCTAAAAGTGAGTTTATTGTTTTTATTTTCCATGATTTCTTAGCTTAAGACATTTTTTTTGCAGCCAGAGCCACTGCTTTTTCTATACGATTATAACTGGCGCATCTGCAAAGATTTCCATTCATGGCGTTTCTAATTTGCTCGGTATTTGGATTTGGATTTCGAGTTAGAAATGACGTGGCAGTCATGATTTGACCAGCTTGGCAATAGCCACATTGCGGTACATCTAGCTCTTTCCAGGCTTCTTGGACAGGATGTAATTTATCGGTAGCGAGACCTTCTATAGTTGTGATATTAGCACCTTCTAAACTTGCAATTGGGATGGAGCAACTTCTCACAGCGGTACCGTCAAGATGCACTGTGCAGGCACCGCATTGTGCGATTCCACATCCAAATTTGGTGCCTACAAGATTGAGTTCGTCACGAAGCACCCATAATAGAGGTGTGTCTTCGTCAACAGTTACGCGCACTGCCTTTCCGTTTATTTTTAGATTGTAAGTTGCCATAGCCAAAATATATTTAGTGAAAGTTAACCAATATTTGTCTTATTTGTACTTGGTATTAGATTTTTATAACGTTTTCAAATAATCGAGGTAATCGTTTTTTGTATCTATATCGAGTAATCGATCGCTTTCAATGGAGATTACCTGGGATGTATTTGAATTTAAAAAATATTTTGCGCCTTTGTCACCTTTTATTTGTTGGAGTTGTTCGAAATATGACTTCGGAAAAATAGCTGGTACGCCAATGTTGTCTAGATATTTAGAAGCAATAATTTTACTTGAATATTTTTCCGAAGAAAGAATTAATGAGTTGAGGTATTTAGTATTGACATTTGGTTGATCACCAAGAATGATTAAAACAGCGTCAAAATTTTCAGAATTAATATATTTAATACCCTCAATAATACTAGAGCTTAAGCCTTCTTCGTAATTGTTATTAAGAATAATCTCAACATTATATTGAGAAATGGAATGTTTTATTTTTTGTGCATTTGAGCCTAGAACACAAAATGTTTTTTCTGCATTTGAGTGAATTGCATTTTCAATACATAATCCTAAAAGGGTAGTTTTGCCAATTGGTAAAAGCTGTTTTGCGGTACCCATTCTTTTTGAGCTACCAGCGCTTAAAATAAGAATGGCTATTTTCATTTAAGAAGACATGGATTTTAAATATTTGGTTTTTATAATCTCACCAACAGGTTTGTTTTCTATTTTACTTTCGAGCCATGAAATGATATCTAAATATAAGAATGCACGTCTTTCAAAAGGATGGTCTTCGTATGTTTTTAGGGTAGCATGTAATTTTATAAACGCATTTTTAAGTTCGTGAGGGTAAATGTCCTGTAAGCCTTTTATGAATTTTATCATTTCTTTTTGAACTTCGTGCAAATCGTTCATTTTAATTAAAAACTTATAAGTGCTTCTCAATAAAGTATCCAAATTATAGTCTAGACCTGCTTCATAATGTGCAACGAGATTTAAAACTCTTGAAAAGCAGAGTAAATCCTCACGCATGGAGAGTGATTTGTTCGATATTATTTTGTTGAGATATGTAATGCACTCTTTATTGTTTCCAGCACCAAAATGTAAACTCGCAAACTTGTAGTAAAAGATCATTTTATGGTGTGCGTCGATTCCGTTTTGGTATTTTATCAGGTTTTTTTCAATCTTCGGAATCAATTCTAAACCCTCCTCAAAACTACCATCGATAAAATGTTTATTGATATCATGGAAATTGAAATATAAAAAAGCGAGAGTTTTTACGTTTTCATCCTTTGGAAATGTTCTATCTTCAACAATCTGTTTAAATTTTGAAAGCGTATTGACAAACTTGGGCTTATTTCTAATAAATAAAAGAGACTCTAAAAGATAATTGTTTCCTTTTAAAAAAAAGACGGGATTCAGTTGAATCATTTTTGGGTATTCATCAAATAACTCTACCCATTTTAAGGCGTATTTATAGCAGTTTTTAAAATCCTGAAGCAAAAAACTATACCATAGATTCGCATTATATAACCAGAGCTTTTCACGAAAGCCTAGATCGTTAATTTTGTAGTTTGGTAGTCTTGCTTTAAAATATGCTGTCACTTCCTTGCTTTCCTCTTCACTTTTTACATAACCCGTGCGTAAGATAATACTGTATAATTGGAGCGAAAGATTGGAAAGTTTGCTGGTTAATACATTTAATGAACTAATGTCTTTTGCCTGTATCGTCAGCTCGTCTGCTCTTGTGCTAATACTTCGGGTTATAAATTGAGCTTCAATAATTTTTTCAAGCTCTACAATTTCAAACGCTAAATTTTTCTCCTCGTTAAGTATGGCCAGATCTTTTGCTTTATCTAAAATCTTCAAACTTTGTCTGTAAAGACCTTTGTGGTATAAAATAGAAGCAAAATCTAACTGCTCTCTTATTTGAGAACGTACATTTTGATGTGAAGGGTTGAGTTTTAAACTAATGAGTATTTGTTTGTATAAGTGTGCTTTTACATTTGCAAGCTGCTGTTTTTTTACAATTTTCGTTTTTAAAATTGACGCTTCATCATAGGAGGAAGCCTTGTCTAAAAAATTAAATAGGTTTAAAAATTTAGAATCCTGATTAACATCCAAACGACCAACATAGAGTTTAAATTGGCGTTTTTCAGATTTTGTCAAAGATTTAACCAATAAAAATAAATTGTCTTTTTGGTCTTTAGTCATCAAATGAAAATTGATTTATAGTTTTGATATTCAATTAAATAGCAATAAAATTATTAACTGAACATCGTAAAAGCTCAGGAATTAGATACGATATTAAATAACCAAAGTATAAATTCGTTAGACAACAGAAAAATAAAATTCAATAAATGTCTGATAATAGCGTTCAAATTTTTGACACAACCCTAAGAGATGGTGAGCAAGTTCCTGGCTGTAAGTTAAATACTAAGCAAAAATTAGTCATTGCAGAGCAGCTCGATCAATTGGGTGTTAATGTTATTGAAGCAGGTTTTCCTGTCTCTAGTCCTGGTGATTTTAAATCGGTAGAAGAAATTTCAAAATTGGTTAAAAATGCTACGGTTTGCGGATTAACACGTGCTGTAGAAAATGATATCAAAGTTGCTGCGGAAGCCTTAAAATATGCAAAATACCCAAGAATACATACAGGAATCGGGACTTCAGACTCTCATATAAAATATAAATTCAATTCCGATCAAAATACCATTTTGCAACGTGCTTATGATGCAGTAAAGTATGCAAAATCTTTTGTTGAAGATGTTGAGTTTTATGCTGAAGATGCTGGTCGAACAGACAACGAATTTTTAGCTCGTGTTTGCGAAGTCGCTATTAAAGCTGGTGCTACTGTTTTAAATATTCCAGATACAACAGGATACTGTTTACCTAGTGAATATGGCGCAAAAATGAAATATCTCAAAGAAAATGTGAAAGGTATCGAAAAAGCCATTTTATCTTGCCACTGTCACAATGATTTAGGTTTGGCAACTGCAAATTCTATAGAAGGTGTCATTAATGGTGCAAGACAGATTGAATGTACAATAAATGGCATTGGAGAGCGTGCAGGAAATACTGCTTTAGAGGAAGTCGTCATGATTTTAAAACAGCATCCTTACCTTAATTTAGATACCAATATAAATACAACACATCTCTACGGAATTAGCCAATTAGTAAGCGATAGTATGGGTATTTACACGCAACCAAACAAAGCTATTGTTGGTGCTAACGCATTTGCGCATAGCTCTGGAATTCACCAAGATGGTGTGATTAAAAATAGAGAAACTTACGAAATTATAAATCCTTTAGATGTAGGTGTAACGGAATCTGCCATTGTGTTAACCGCAAGAAGCGGTCGAGCAGCTTTAGCCTATCGTGCTAAAAATGTTGGGTATGAATTGACAAAACTTCAGTTGGATGATGTGTATGCTAACTTTTTAAGTTTTGCCGATAGAAAAAAAGAAATAAACGATACAGACATTCATCAAATTATTGAGACCAGTAATGTGTATCAACAGATAATTTCAGCATAAAAATTATAATTAATTTTCATCGGAAAAATAAAACAGATTTCCGCTTTCGCGGAAAGAGAACATGGGAAAAACACTATTTGATAAAGTCTGGGATGCGCATGTGGTCAATACAATTGAAAATGGACCGCAAATTCTCTATATAGATAAACATTTGATTCACGAAGTGACGAGTCCGCAAGCGTTTAACGAACTAGAAGAGCGAAACATTCCGGTTTTTAGACCGAATCAAATTTTAGCGACTGCAGATCATAATACGCCAACGCAACATCAAGATCAGCCCATAAAGGACGAATTATCTAGAAAGCAGTTGGCGCAACTTTCAGAAAATTGCAAAAAAAATAATATCACATTATACGAGTTAGGGCATAAATATAACGGAATTGTCCATGTAATGGCTCCAGAGTTAGGTGTTACACAACCAGGTATGACCATGGTTTGTGGAGATAGTCACACCTCAACACATGGTGCATTCGGAGCCATTGCATTTGGCATAGGAACCAGTCAAGTAGCACAAGTTTTTGCTAGCCAATGCTTGTTGCTTACCAAGCCCAAGAGTTTACGAGTTACGATTAATGGCAAGTTGAGGAGTGGCGTCTTACCAAAAGACGTCATTCTTTATACGATTTCAAAACTCGGCACAAATTCTGGTACTGGATATTTTTGCGAGTATGCAGGAAACGTGTTTGAAGATATGAGCATGGAAGGTCGTATGACCGTTTGCAACATGAGCATCGAAATGGGAGCAAGAGGAGGTATGATTGCACCAGATCAAACCACTTTTGATTATGTAAAAGGACGAGAATTTGCTCCAAAAGGAGAAGAATTTGAAAAGAAAGTAGCTTATTGGAAAACCTTGCCAACAGATGATGACGCACAATTTGATAAAGAATATCATTTTAATGCTGAAGATATTGAGCCAATGATTACCTACGGGACAAATCCTGGAATGGGAATAAAAATTTCAGAACACATACCACAAACTAATGATGCTTCTTTTGAAAAGTCACTGAAGTATATGAACTTCAAAAAAGGTGAATCACTCATTGATAAACCCATCAATTTTGTATTTATTGGGAGTTGCACAAATTCTAGAATTGAAGATTTTAGAGTCGCAGCTAATTATATAAAAGGAAAACAAAAAGCCCAAAATGTTACTGCTTGGTTAGTGCCAGGAAGCAAACAAGTAGAAGCTCAAATTATAGAAGAAGGCTTAAAGGATATTTTTGACAATGCAGGTTTTGAGCTGCGACAACCAGGATGCAGTGCATGTTTGGCGATGAATGATGATAAAATTCCGCAAGGTGAGTATTGTGTTTCTACTTCAAATAGAAATTTTGAAGGTCGCCAAGGTCAAGGTTCTAGAACTATATTGGCGAGTCCATTGGTTGCAGCTGCAACAGCTGTTGAAGGAAAAATAATTGATATTACAAAGCAGTTGGCAGCCACCAGTTCAACTACATTAAATTAAAGGCATGGAGAAGTTTACAACATTAGAGTCTAGAGCCATTCCGTTAAATATAGAGAATGTCGATACAGATCAAATTATACCAGCGCGATTTTTAAAAGCTACAGATCGTCAAGGTTTTGGAGATAATGTATTTAGAGATTGGAGATATGATAAAGAGGGATCTATTAATACAGATTTTGTGCTCAACAATCCTAAATACAAAGGTAGTATCTTGGTTGCTGGCGATAATTTTGGATGTGGATCGAGTAGAGAGCATGCAGCCTGGGCGATAACAGATTTTGGTTTCAAGGTTGTTGTATCCAGCTTTTTTGCAGATATTTTTAAGGGTAATGCGCTTAACAACGGGTTGTTGCCAGTTCAGGTTTCCGAAGCATTTTTAAAAAAACTATTAACTCAAATTGAAAATCATCCAGAAACGATTCTTGAAGTTGATCTTGAGAACCAAACTATATCTGCAAAAGATTTAGATTTATCAACACATTTTGATATTGATGCTTATAAGAAAACATGTATGATCAATGGGTATGATGACATTGATTATCTTGTAAATAACATAAAATTGATTGAGGCTTTTGAAACTCAAAAAACATATTAATTAATAAATGAGAGTGGGAAGAGATTCCTGCCTTAGCGGGAATATATGAAATTACAAATTGCAGTTTTACCAGGAGATGGTATTGGTCCAGAAGTAACAGAGCAGGCGATAAAAGTATTGAAAGCTATAGCTTCAGAATTTGATCACACATTTAAATTCAAAACAGCAGATGTTGGCGCCATTGCTATAGATAACCATAACGACCCATTGCCAGAGGCGACACTTAATCTTTGCAAAAAAAGTGATGCTATTTTGTTTGGTGCAATTGGTCATCCAAAATATGACAACGACCCATCGGCTAAAGTGCGTCCAGAACAGGGATTGCTTAAATTGAGAAAAGAGTTAGAGTTATTTGCCAATATAAGGCCTGTAAAGGCTTATGACGATCTTTTAGATAAATCGCCTTTAAAAAGGCATATCATAAAAGGTGTGGATATTAGTATTTATAGAGAATTGACGGGTGGTATTTACTTCGGAAAAAAAGCAATCAGCGAAGATGGTAACGTTGCATCAGACCTTTGCGAATATTCTAGGGAAGAAATTGAGCGTATCGCTCATTTGGCTTTTGAGGCTGCACAAAATAGAAAACATAAAGTTACTTTAGTTGATAAAGCAAATGTTTTGGAGAGTTCAAGGCTTTGGAGAAGAATGGTAACAGAAGTCGGAAAACAATACCATGATGTTGAGCTTGATTTCTTATTTGTAGATAATGCTGCAATGCAAATGATTTTAAACCCTAAACAATTTGACGTTATTTTGACCGAAAATATGTTTGGAGATATCATAAGTGATGAGGCAAGTGTAATTGGCGGTTCTATTGGTTTGTTGGCTTCAGCTTCCGTAGGGAAAAAATATGCGATGTTTGAACCTATTCATGGCTCATTTCCGCAGGCAACCAACAAAGGGGTTGCTAATCCTGTTGCCTCTATTTTGTCTGCTGCGATGTTGTTGGAGCATTTTGAGTTATTTTCCGAAGCACAGTTAGTTAGATTAGCAGTCGAGAAATCTCTTAAATTACACATCTCAACACCAGATATCAATTCAAAATATGATAACGTCACTACAAATAAAGTAGGAGATTTTATTGAGGATTTTATTAATAATCCTGGCGACACCAACATGAATTTTACTAATATTCATTTAGGTCAATCAACGATTATTTAAGTTTAGATTGTTAAATATATAAACTTTAAAATATTAATACTTTTCTTAGAGTATTCTTGATTTATGCACATTTTCTAGATAAATGTGTAATTCATTGTGCGTAGTTATTTATTCTGAAAATTCTTCAGTATATTTAAGTAAATAGAATTATCCAAAAAAAATATGCCAACACAACCAAAGCTTACTAGATTCAACCAAAACGTATTGTCAAAATACCAGATTTACAATAGTATTTTTATGACACTGCCTTTTGATACAATCACAAAAACAGGAGCGTTATTGCCCTTATTTCATGAAACTTGCAGTAAGGGTTTTGAAGCTGGGGACAACCCAACGACAATAGTCGAAACATTTTTTAAAAAATACCAAGCACGACGCTCAGATAAAAGCCAAATTGATTTATTATTTCGTTTTATTCAATATATAGAGCGTCAAGTCGTTCTGTTTGATGCTATTGAGGACGCAGCATTTCCTATAGTTAATAACATGGATGGGATTGGGACTTTAAGAAGTTTGAAAGAAGCTGTAACTGCGGAAAATAAAATGGAGACACTTCAAAAATATATTGAAGAGTTTAAGGTTAGAATCGTTTTAACCGCCCATCCAACCCAATTTTATCCAGGTTCTGTTTTGGGTATAATTACAGATTTAACCGAGGCAGTAAAAGAAAATGATTTACTGCGCATCAATGATTTGCTCGCTCAATTAGGGAAGACACCGTTTTTTAAACATAAAAAACCTACACCTTATGATGAAGCAGTGAGTTTGATCTGGTATTTGGAAAATGTATTTTATAAATCCTTCGGAACAATCTATGACTACATCCAACAAAATATATTTGACGGGAAACATATAGATAACGACATCATTAACATAGGTTTTTGGCCAGGAGGAGACAGAGACGGAAATCCATTTGTCACTCCAGAAATCACATTGAAGGTTTCGCAGAGACTTCACGAGACGATTATAAAAAATTACTATCGAGACATTAGAAAATTAAGGAGAAAACTAACCTTTGAAGGTGTTGAGGACAAAATAAGTAATTTAGAAAAAGAGCTTTATAAAATAATCATCAATAAAAAATCAAACCTCACATTAGACTTTTTTAAAAGTGAATTGGATGAGGTTAAAAAAATTGTAATAGAAAAGCATCAATCACTGTATGCTACGGAAGTCAATAGTCTTTTAAATAAAATTCATTTGTTTGGATTTCATTTTGCCAACCTGGACATACGTCAAGATAGTAGAAAACATGCACAGTTTTTTAATGATATGGTTGATGTTTTGATTGAAAGTGGGAGCGATATTTTTCCTAAGAACTATCACGATCTACCAGAAAATGAGCAAATTGCCATTCTATCCAAAGTTGAGGGAGAAGTCGATTTATCATTAATCAAGGATGACGAAACTTTAAAGGCATTAGAAACAATGACAGCTTTAAGAACCATTCAGGAAAAAAATGGAGAGAAGGCTGCAAACCGTTATATTATAAGTAATAACCAAACAACATTGCATGTCATGCAATTATTTGCAATGCTTAAACTTGTGGCGTTCCAAGATAAATTAACTGTTGATATTGGTCCACTATTTGAAACCATTACAGATTTAGAAAATGCGCCTAAGGTAATGGAAGAGTTGTACACAAACCCAGAGTACGCAGCTCACCTAAAATCTAGAGGACAAAGACAAACGATTATGCTTGGTTTTAGTGATGGTACAAAAGATGGTGGATATTTAATGGCAAATTGGGCTATTTATAAAGCCAAAGAAAATTTAACAGCAGTGTCTAGAAAATATGGTGTAACCGTGATTTTCTTTGACGGTAGAGGAGGGCCTCCAGCACGTGGTGGTGGGAAAACCCATAATTTCTACGCGTCTTTAGGGCCAACGATTGAAGATAAAGAAGTGCAATTAACCATACAAGGTCAAACGATTTCTTCAAATTTTGGAACCTTAGATTCGTCGCAATACAACTTAGAGCAATTGATAAGTTCTGGGATTTACAATAGCTTAAGTGATAAGGACTTAAGTATGCATCCAGATAATAGGATAGTCATGGATGACTTGTCTAAATTAAGTTACGAAGCCTATAAAAATTTTAAGGCACATTCTAAATTCATTCCATATCTAGAGCACATGAGTACTTTAAAGTACTATGCTAAAACCAATATTGGAAGTCGACCTTCAAAACGAGGCAAAGCAGAAGGTTTGGTTTTTGAAGATTTAAGAGCTATCCCATTTGTGGGATCGTGGAGTCAATTAAAGCAAAACGTTCCAGGATTTTTTGGAGTTGGCACAGCATTAAAACATTATGAAGATACCAATCAATTTGATAAGGCACAGCGCTTGTTTCAAACATCAGATTTCTTTAAGACACTTATTGAGAACAGCATGATGTCATTGTCAAAATCATTTTTTGACCTTACAAAATATATGAGCGATGATCCAGAATATGGAGATTTTTGGAAACTCATTTTCAAAGAATATGAAACTTCAAAACGTCTCATTTTAAAACTTACTGGATATAAAGAGCTTATGGAAGAAGAGCCAGCAGGAAAGGCTTCAATTGCTGTTAGAGAGTCTATAGTTTTACCTTTATTGACTATTCAGCAATATGCATTAAAAAAGATTCAAGAGTTAGAAAATGACGGTATCACAACTGGTGACGAGATAGAGATTTACCAAAAAATGGTGACGCGTTCTCTCTTCGGAAATATTAATGCGAGTAGAAATTCGGCTTAAAAAAACCAATTCATTATAATTTAAAAAAGCGTTTGAGGTATAACATCTCAAGCGCTTTTCTATTTGAATTTCTATCTTAAATTTCTTTAATTGATTTTTAGTCTGGTCTTCATATTTCAGAACAGAAAATAACAAACCCTCAAAACTTGCTTCTTGAGGGTTTGTTCCCTAACTAATTAAATAACAATCTTAACGTTCATTTAATCTAAAGTCTGGATAGGCATCCATACCATGCTCATGAGCATCAAGGCCTTCTAATTCTTCGCGTTCTGAAACACGTATACCGACTGTTTTCTTTAAGGTAAAGAGAATGATAAACGCAGATACCATACAAAATACAGCTATAGACCCAACACCAACGAGTTGCGTTATAAATTGGTCTACACCTGCTAAACCACCAAAGATTCCTACAGCCAAAGTTCCCCAAATACCACAGATCAAATGTACAGCAATGGCACCGACAGGATCATCTAGTTTTAGTTTATCAATCAAAGAAATTCCAAAAACAATTATAGTTCCAGCTATTGAGCCAATCATTATAGCATCTGTTGGAGACATTTGATCTGCTCCAGCAGTAATACCAACTAAACCGCCTAAAATGCCATTAAGAAACATGGTCAAATCTAAATTTTTATATAATAATGTAGATACAAGGGCAGAAACAACTCCGCCTGCAGCAGCAGCCAAACACGTTGTCACTAATGTTAATGATGTTAATGTTGGATCTGCAGATAAAACAGAACCTCCATTAAATCCAAACCAACCTAGCCATAAAATAATGACACCTGCAGTTGCTATTGGTATGTTATGACCTGGAATAGCTTGAGGTTTTCCGTCTTTAAACTTGCCAATTCTGGCTCCTAAAAGTATTACAGCTACTAAGGCAGCCCATCCTCCAACAGAGTGCACAAGTGTTGATCCAGCAAAATCATAGAATGGTGTGTCTCTAGTTTCTAAGAAGCCACCACCCCAATCCCAAGAACCTGCAATTGGATAAACTAAACCCACATAAATGATTGTAAAAATCATAAATGGTCCAATTTTCATGCGCTCAGCAACAGCTCCAGAAACAATTGTTGCTGCGGTTGCTGCAAACATTCCTTGAAATAAGAAATCTGTCCAATAGGTATAACCTTCATTATATGCTAGATCAAGAATAGCTTTTCCGGTTTCAGGATCTGTGACGGTTCGTGCATCTAATCCCAAACCTGCGAAACCTAAAAACCCATTAAAATCTCCAGGGTACATTAAATTGAATCCAATAACACAGTACAGAAGCAATCCAACGGTAATGATAAATATGTTTTTAAATAAAATATTAATTGTATTTTTTTGACGTGTGAGTCCAATCTCTAAGAATGCAAAACCTAGGTGCATAAAAAAGACGAGTGCTGTACAGATCATCATCCATACATTATTTATGGTAAATAATTCCATTGTTTTTATTTTAAAGTGTTTCCTCCTTTTTCTCCTGTTCGTATTCTATAAACTTCCTCGACGTTTGAGACAAATATTTTACCATCACCAACATCTCCTGTGGAGCCAGCTTCTAAAATGGCTTTTATGGTTACTGCCTCAAAATCATCATTAATAACAATAGATAAATAGCGTCGTTGGATATCACTGGTGCTATAAGAAACACCTCTATAGACATGCCCTTCCTTTTCATTGCCTAAACCGGTAACATCCCAATACGAAAAGAAATTAACACCCACTTCGTGTAATGCTGTTTTTACTGCGGAAAATTTTGATTTCCTGATTATAGCTTCAACTTTTTTCATAAAGATTGCATGGTTAGCTGTAAATTTAAATCAAATCTATATAATTTTATTTTATACCCTTTAAAAAATAGGGGTCATAAATATATTTTTATGAATATTATATTTTATACCCTATAAATTTTAGGGTTAGATTTTTTTGAGTTGATTTTATGATAAATTCATAATCCAGAAATTGAAGAATTATCATATTTCTTGATTTTTATTTGACTATTTAATAGTCAATAGTGGTTGTCGCAATCGTTTTCGCAAAAAATAAACGTTATAGCTCATTTGCTTAATTGATTATTATGCAGTTTATCTTCAAATAATTGAAGAATTTTCAATGAGATTGCTCTTATTTATCGATATGGGAAAAGTGATTCCCCTTTTTTTTAAATCAATTTTTTGCGACTATATTTAGATGTAAAATAAGGTATGAAAACCTTTAAATATTTCTGAATTATGCTGAAGAAACAAGGCCTTTATTTACCAGAATTTGAACATGATAATTGTGGTGCAGGATTTATATGTAGTTTGACTGGAAAACGTTCTAATGACATTATCCATAAAGCACTTGAGATTTTAGTAAAATTAGAACATCGAGGTGCTGTGAGTTCAGATGGTGTAACGGGAGATGGAGCAGGAATTTTAATTGATATTCCACATAAATTTTTTAAGATCTTTTGTGAATTTGATTTGCCAGAAGCTGGAGCATACGCAGTAAGTAATGTGTTCTTGCCAAGAAAGGAAAACCAACGTCAATTTTGTATTGATGTTTTTGAAAAAGAAATAGAAAATCAAGGCCTTAAATTGATAGGTTGGAGAGATGTACCGGTTAACAGTGACGTATTAGGCGAAATTGCAAAGGTAACAGAGCCTTTTGTAAAACAAATCTTTATAGGAAAAGAAAGCGATAAGCAAACCGAAAGAGAATTCAACCTAAAACTATTTGCTGCCAGAAAAATTGCAGAACATGCCATTTACGATTCAAAATTATCAGAATCTAAATTCTTTTACCTCCCAAGTTTATCAACAAAAATCATAATTTTTAAAGGCTTATTAATGCCAGAGCACATCAATGAGTATTATCTCGATTTGTTCAATTCAGCATTAGTTACGCGTTTAGCTTTAGTGCATCAACGGTTCTCCACCAATACCTTTCCAACTTGGGATTTAGCACAGCCCTTTAGATATATTTGTCATAATGGAGAAATAAACACATTGCGTGGTAACGTTTCACGTATGTTTTCACGTGAGGAAATCATGAAAAGTCCATTGTTTGGCGACGATATTAAAAAAATTATCCCAACCATCTTAAAAGGAAAATCAGATTCTGCAACCTTAGATATGGTGGTCGAGTTGTTATTAATGACAGGTCGTTCTTTGCCAGAAGCCATGATGATGTTGGTGCCAGAAGCCTGGGAGAAAAACCCAAATATGTCTGATGCTAAAAAAGCATTTTACGAATATAATTCTTGCTTGATGGAACCTTGGGATGGTCCAGCTTCCATACCATTTACAGATGGAAATTATATAGGAGCAGTTTTAGATCGAAACGGTTTGCGTCCATCACGCTACACAGTCACCAAAAAAGGTAATGTTATTATGTCTTCGGAAACTGGAGTTGTTGACATCAAGCCAGAAAACGTAGAATATCACGGTCGTTTAGAGCCAGGAAAAATGTTTCTGGTAAACATGAATGAAGGTAGAATTGTAAATGACGAAGAAATTAAAGAAGAAATCGCTGCCAAACATCCTTACAGAGAATGGTTAGATAAAAATCTAGTGCATCTGCGAGATCTTTCAGCAAAAAAAGGTCCAATTAAGTATGATGAAATAGAACTTAAAAAACGTGAAATTATTTTTGGTTACACTCAAGAAGATTTGAATACCATCATTCGCCCTATGGCACAATTAGGAAAAGAGCCCATAGGATCTATGGGGAGCGATGCGCCAATTGCCATTTTATCAGAAAGGCCACAACTGGTTTACAATTATTTTAAACAGCTGTTTGCGCAAGTTACCAATCCACCTTTAGACGGAATTCGTGAAGAGTTAATTACAGATATTAGTCTCACTCTCGGTAGTGATGTAAATCTATTTGATATTAATGCAGAACACTGCAAAAAGCTAAAAATTCAAAATCCGGTCATCTCAAAACATGACTTGGATAAAATTAGAAATTACGATACCAATCCAGATTTTAAAGTTGAATCTATTTCAATGCTCTATGAAGTAAATCGTGGGTTGAACGAACTTGAGGTTGCTCTGGAAAATTTGGTCTCTAAAGCATCTAAGGCGATAGATGATGGTGCAAACATCATCATTTTGTCAGATAGATATGTAGATGAAAATCACGCTCCAATTCCTGCACTATTAGCATGCTCTTATGTGAACCATGCACTTCATAAATTAGAAAAGCGTTCAAAAATTAGTCTAATCATTGAATCTGCAGAACCTCGCGAAGTGCACCATTTTGCTCTGCTTTTTGGTTATGGGGCAAGTGCTGTAAACCCATATATCGTAAATGAGATTGTGCAAGAGCAAATCAATAATAAGGATGTTACTGATTTAGAATATCTAACAGCGATCAAAAATTATAATAAGGCGATAGGAAAAGGGATTTTGAAAGTGATGAACAAAATCGGGATTTCAACCTTAAATTCTTATCGTGGATCACAATTGTTTGAGTGTATTGGAATTAATACTGCAACTGTTGAAAAATATTTTCCGAACACACCAACAAGAATTCAAGGCATTGGTTTAAGAGAGATAGATCAAGAAATTGTAAAACGTCATAAAAAGGCATTTCAGCCAAATGATACTAATGTTGATATCGAAATTGGAGGCGATTATAGATGGAGACGCGGACAAGAAAAACACATGTTCAATCCATTGACTGTTGCAAAACTTCAAGAATCTGTGCGTACAAATAAAGCATCTACTTTTAAGGAATATTCAGATTTAGTAAACAACCAATCTAAAAACCTAATGACCATTAGAGGGATGTTTGAATTTGATCAATTTGATCCAATTCCCATAGATGAGGTTGAACCTTGGACAGAAATTGTAAAACGCTTCAAAACAGGTGCAATGTCTTACGGTTCTATCAGTAAAGAAGCGCACGAAAATCTTGCTGTTGCCATGAATAGAATTGGAGGAAAGTCAAACTCTGGCGAAGGTGGAGAAGACCAAGAGCGCTTTTATAAAACCTCTCAAGGCGACTGGAAAAACTCTGCAATAAAGCAAGTAGCATCAGGTCGGTTTGGTGTAACGTCAAATTATTTGACAAGCGCAAATGAAATTCAAATAAAAATAGCACAGGGCGCAAAACCTGGAGAAGGTGGACAATTACCTGGGCCAAAAGTGAACCGTGAGATTGCTAAAACCAGGAACTCGACGCCTTACGTAGGATTGATCTCACCACCACCACATCACGATATTTATTCTATTGAAGATTTATCACAATTGATTTATGATGTAAAATCAGCAAACAGGTCTGCCAGAATTAATGTAAAATTAGTATCCGAAATTGGTGTGGGTACAGTCGCAGCAGGAGTTGCCAAAGCAAAAGCAGATGTGATTTTGGTATCTGGTTTTGATGGAGGTACAGGTGCGTCACCATTAACATCATTGCGTCACGCTGGATTACCTTGGGAACTTGGTATTGCTGAGGCTCAGCAAACATTGGTAATGAATGATCTTAGAAATCGGGTGGTTTTAGAATGCGACGGACAATTAAAAACAGGTCGAGATGTAGCCATTGCCTGTTTATTGGGAGCTGAAGAATTTGGTTTTGCGACAGCGCCATTAGTAGCCTCTGGTTGCATTATGATGCGTGTGTGTCATTTAAATACCTGTCCAGTTGGTATTGCAACTCAAAATCCAGAATTACGTAAAAAATTTAAAGGAAAACCAGAGCATGTGGTGAATTACATGTATTTCGTTGCACAAGAATTACGTGAAATTATGGCGAAACTTGGGTTTAGAACCATCAATGAAATGGTTGGTCAATCTCAAAAATTAAACAGAAATAAAGCCATTGATCATTACAAATCTTCTGGGATTGATTTATCACCAATTCTGCATAAAGTTGAGGTGGCAGATCACGTGAAATTATACAACACGTACTGCCAAGATCATAACCTTAATGTTCATTTAGATTTCAAGATTATCAAGCAAGCACATCAGGCGTTATTCCGAAGACAAAAAACACATTTAGAGATGCCAATCACTAATGTAGATCGTGCTGTTGGAGCGATTGTGAGTAACGAAATTTCCAAGATTTACGGTGCAGATGGTTTGCCAGATGATACGATTGATATTGAATTTAGTGGGTCTGCGGGACAAAGTTTTGGAGCATTTGCCACCAAAGGATTAAAGTTTACAGTTCATGGGAACACTAACGATTACCTCGGAAAAGGTCTCTCGGGAGCGAAAATAATTATAAAAGTACCAGAAAAATGTACCATCGTACCTGAGGATAATATCATCACAGGAAACGTAACTTTATACGGTGCAACTTCTGGAGAAGTGTACATAAATGGAAAAGCAGGAGAGCGTTTTTGCGTTAGAAATTCTGGTGCAAAAGCAGTTGTTGAAGGTATTGGAGATCATGGTTGTGAATATATGACAGGTGGTGTTGCAGTGATTCTTGGTGAAGTAGGACGAAATTTTGGAGCTGGAATGAGTGGTGGAATTGCCTATGTTTTAGATGAAAAAGGGATGTTCAAACAAAATTGTAATTCAGAAGATCTAAATATTGACCCTGTTTCAAGCATAGAAGATCAATTACAGTTAGAACAACTTATAGAAAATCATTTTATAGCGACCGGAAGTCCTTTGGCAAGGCGCATTTTGGATGACTGGAAAAATTACCTTCCGAAGTTTAAAAAAGTATTGCCAGAAGAATATAGACAGGCTTTAGTGAGATTGGAAAATGAAGAATTAGAATTAGTGTAGATTATGGGAAAGATAACAGGATTTTTAGAGTACGAGCGTCAAGACGAGAGTTATGTAGATCCAAAAAAACGAATTCAGAATTATAAAGAATTTACGGTTCCGTTAAAAGAAGAGAAGTTGAAAGACCAAGGTGCACGCTGTATGGACTGCGGAATTCCGTTTTGCCATAGTGGGTGTCCGCTTGGAAATTTTATTCCAGATTTTAACGACAAAGTCTATAAAGGCAAATGGAAAGAAGCAGCGGAAATTTTACATAAAACAAATAATTTCCCCGAATTTACAGGTAGATTATGTCCTGCACCTTGCGAAGAAGCATGCGTTTTAGGGATAAATGAAGACCCTGTAACGATAGAGAATATTGAAAAAAATATAGTAGAAACAGCCTTTAAAGAAGGTTGGATTACTGCGCAACCGCCAAAAGTTAGAACCGAAAAAACGGTTGCAGTCATTGGTTCAGGTCCTGCGGGTTTAGCTGCAGCACAGCAATTAAATCGAGCAGGACATACCGTAACTGTTTTTGAACGTGACGAGAAAGTGGGTGGATTGTTGCGTTACGGGATTCCGGATTTTAAAATGGAGAAAAACGTGATTGACAGACGTGTGAAAGTTTTAGAAGACGAGGGTATTAACTTTATAACTAATGCACACGTAGGGGAAAATATCGATGCACATAAAATAAAAGAAGATTTTGATGCTGTTGTTTTGTGCGGTGGAGCAACCATTAGACGTAACATCCCCATTGCTGGCGCAGATTTAAAAGGTGTCACTCAAGCCATGGATTTTTTGAAGTTGAACAATCAATATGTGGATGGTTTAGTAGAATTTAAAGACATAATTTCTGCGGAAGATAAAAATGTCATAGTAATTGGAGGAGGAGATACAGGTAGTGATTGCATAGGCACTTCTAATCGTCATGGAGCGAAATCGGTAACAAATTTCGAAATTTTAAGCAAACCAACCGAAGGTCGTCCAGCACATCAACCATGGCCTTACTGGCCTATGAAGCTAAAGACGACATCGTCACACAACGAAGGTGTTGAGCGCTTTTTCAGTATTTCTACAAAAGAATTTATTGGTGATTCAAAAGGAAACTTAAAAGGATTGAAAACGATTGAAGTTGAATGGATTTTTAAACCTGGAGAACGACCGCAACTTAAGGAAATAGAAGGCACAGAAAAAGAATGGAAATGTGAGTTGGCGTTATTGGCACTTGGTTTTACAGGAGCTGAAAAAACCCTTGCAGATCAATTTGGTTTACATATGGATTTTAGGACAAATATTGAAGCATCTACAAAAAACTACGCGACCAATGTTCCTGGTGTTTTTGCAGCAGGAGATATACGTCGTGGACAATCTCTAATTGTTTGGGCAATTTCCGAAGGACGTCAAGCAGCGCATCATGTGGATACCTATTTAATGGGAGAATCACATTTGCCATTGAAGGACGATAGTGATTTACCAAGAGTTTAAATTAAAAAAACAACAAATTGATAATAGCAACCGAAAAAAGCATTCTTTAAAAAGAGTGCTTTTTTTAATTAGCTGCTAAATATTTACTCAGGAAACTTATCTCTTATCTTATTCAAACACAAATTACCAATACTACCAACATGTGTGTGTTTTTTAGAAGTGTCTGGTTTATAAGTTCCGTTTTCTACTTCGCCTCCAATTTTTTTATAAGCTTCTCTAAAAGACATCCCCTCAGCCACCAAAGTATTGATGTTATCTACAGTAAATAGGTATTGGTATTTTGAGTCGTTTAGATCAATGTCTCTTACAATAACTTGTTTTATGGCGTAATTGAAAATATCCAAAAGATCTTTGACGTCCTCAATTGCTGCAATCATATTTTCTTTTAATAACTGAAAATCCCTATGATAGCCACTTGGTAAGTTATTGGTAATTAATACCATTTCGGTATGCAACGACTGAATTTTATTTGCCTTTCCTCTAATAAGCTCAAACACATCAGGATTCTTTTTGTGTGGCATGATACTGCTTCCAGTGGTTAACTCGTCTGGAAATGCGATAAACCCAAAATTCTGACTATTATAAACACAGATATCCATTGCAAAACGCGCCAAGGTATTGCACAAACTTCCTAAAGCTAAAGCAAGGGTTCGTTCACTTTTCCCTCTGCTCATTTGTGCTGCAACGACATTATATTTTAGGGTTGAAAAGTGTAATTCTTTTGTGGTCAATTCCCTATCAATAGGAAACGAACTTCCATAACCTGCTGCAGAACCTAACGGATTTTGATCAACAGTTTTCAATGCAGCGTTTAGTATATACACATCGTCAATCAATACTTCTGCATAGGCTGAAAACCATAACCCAAAGGAGGATGGCATTGCCACTTGTAAGTGTGTGTAACCAGGAAGCAAAGCGTCTTTGTGCGTTTCTGCTAACCCTAAAAGTGTCTCGAAAAAGGTTTTAGTTTTCGAATTTATTTCTTTTAGGTTCTCTTTATAGTACAATTGTAAGGCAACCAAAACCTGGTCATTTCTTGAGCGTGCAGTATGGATTTTTTTTCCGACTTCGCCTAAGGTTTTAGTCAGTTCAAATTCAATTTTAGAATGGACATCTTCAAAAGTGTCTTCAATGCGGAATGTTCCGTTTTCTATGGTTTCAGTAATAAGATGTAATCCATTTTTGAGTTGTTGCAATTCTTCCGAAGACATAATACCAATCGCTTCCAACATGATGGCATGCGCTAGTGATGCTTGGACATCATATTTTGCAATATGCAGGTCAATTTCCCTGTCATTACCAACGGTGAATTGTTCTATTTTTTTATCTATACTTATGCCTTTATCCCACAACTTCATAATTCTTATTTTTAAGTTTTTTTCATTCCTGCGAAGGCAGAAAACTCTTTTTGAATTCCGCATCAACTGCGAAATGACAGTACGATTAAAGTACTTTTTCTAATAATTTTATATAAATTTTAATGCCATCTTCAATTTCATTGATAAAAATAAATTCATCTGCGGAATGCGATCGTGTACTATCTCCTGGGCCTAACTTTAAGGATGGACAAGTCAAAACTGCTTGATCTGATAAGGTTGGTGAACCATAGGTGCTTCTTCCAATTTCAATACCAGCAATCACTAATGGATGATCGATTGGAATGGATGACGAATTTAATTTTATACTTCTTGGTATGATCCTGTCACAAGGTGCTTCTTTTTGGAGAATGTCAACAATTTGTTGGTTGGAATATCTATCATTTACGCGAACATCAACCACCAATTTCACATCTGCAGGAACTGCATTATGTTGCTTGCCTGCATTGATTTGTGTGACTGTCATTTTTACTTCACCCAATGCTTCTGACGCGTTTTTGAAAGTGTAATTTTTAAACCATTCTAAAACACGAATGCTCTTGTAAATTGCATTATCGTTGTTAGGATGTGCTGCATGACTTGGTGTTCCTTTGATGATTGCATCAAATACGACCAAGCCTTTTTCGGCGACAGCTAAATTCATCAAAGTAGGCTCACCAACAATGGCGACATCTATTTTTGGAATGACGCTTAACATACTATTCAAACCATTTTCTCCACTATTTTCTTCTTCTGCGGAAGCGACAATTACCAGATTATAGTTGATGTTGTCTCTGTCATAAAAATGGGCGAATGTTGCCAACAAACTTACCAAACAGCCTCCAGCATCATTGCTTCCTAAACCGAATAGTTTCCCGTTTTCTACAATGGCTTTAAATGGATCCTTGGTGTATCCATTATTTGGTTTTACAGTATCGTGATGCGAGTTTAATAGTAAGGTTGGTTTGGTTTCATCAAAATGTTTATTAGTTGCCCAAATATTATTTTTAGTTCTTTTATAAGGGATGTTTTGATCGTTAAACCAGTGTTCAATGTGAGTTGCGGTTTTATCTTCTTCGGAAGAAAAAGATTCCGTTTCTATTAACTTTTTTAAGAGCTCAATGGCTTTGGTTGTTAGTGTATCTGTCATTTTGAAATGGTTGTGTGTTTGTTATTTGTATTGAAAAGCATATCTGATTTTCCAATACAAACCTTATCCACATTATTAGAAACTGCATGTATGCAATTATTTATTTTTGGTAGCATACCTTCAAATATTATGTGGTCATCTATTAAACGTTTAATGCTATTTGGTGTGATCAATTCAATAACAGAATCGTGATCATTGACATCTTTCAAAACGCCATTTTTTTCAAAACAGTAATAGAGTTCAACATTGAAAATTGTGGATAAACCAATTGCTAATTCTGATGCAATGGTATCTGCATTTGTGTTTAGTAATTGCCCCTTATTGTCATGAGTAATAGCACAAAACACAGGTGTGATATTGTGGTTTAAAAGAAGCTCTAAAGTTTCGGTATTCACTTTTTTTACATCTCCTGCAAAACCAAAATCTACGGGTTTTGATGGTCTTAAACCTGAAACAATTGTATTTCCATCAGCTCCAGTAAAACCAATGGCATTGCAATTATTGGCCTGTAAATTTGCCACAATATGTTTGTTGATTTTTCCAGCATATACCATTGTGATAATGTCTAAAGTCTCAGCATCTGTTATGCGTCTACCATCTATCATTTTAACTTCGACTTGCATTTGTTGTGCAAGTTTTGTTGCTAATTTTCCACCACCATGAACTAAAACTTTTGGTTCTTTTAGAGTTGCAAAATCTTTTAAAAATTTTTGTAATGCATCGTCGCTATCGATAATGTTTCCTCCTATTTTTATGACTTTTAGTGTTTCCATTTTATGCTTATAAAAGCGAGTATCTTATTTATCGTGAAGCTGAACTTGTTTCAGCTTCTCATTATTTTTGATGTGATGCTGAAATAAATTCAGCATGACGTTGATGTTATAAATTTTCCAAAATCTGCTTCAATACAATCTGCGCTGCAAATGTTCTATTGTTTGCTTGTTGAATCACTACTGAATTATCACCATCTAAAACTGCATCCTCAACCACCACATTTCGTCTTACTGGTAAACAATGCATGAATTTTGCATTGCCTAATTTAGCTTTTGTCATCATCCAGTTTTCATCTTGATTAAGCACTTTTCCGTAGTCATTATAATTACTCCAATTTTTTACATAAACAAAATCTGCATCTTTTAAAGCGTCTTTTTGATTATGATTAATTGGTGTGTCCTTAGTGATTGCTTTGTTCAAATCATATCCTTCAGGGTGTGTAATCGTTAAATTTACATCCATATGTTGCATCATTTCCACAAATGAATTCGCAACTGCTTGTGGCAGCGCTTTAGGGTGTGGAGCCCAAGATAATACGACTTTGGGCTTTGGTTTTTCGGTCAATTCTGTAACGGTAATCGCATCTGCAAGCGCTTGTAATGGATGTGCAGTCGCGCTTTCCATATTTATAATGGGCACAGTTGCGTATTTGATAAAACTGTTCATTACAAATTCGCTTTCGTCTTTTTCCTTATCTGTTAAACTCGGGAAAGCTCTCACAGCAATCACATTAGCATATTGCGAAATCACTTGTGCTGCTTCTTTGATGTGTTCAGATGTGTTTGCATTCATTATTGTTCCGTCTTCAAATTCTAGATTCCAAGCATCATTTACGTTTAAGATCATAACATTCATTCCAAGATTTTTTGCTGCTTTTTCAGTACTTAATCGCGTGCGTAAACTGGAATTAAAAAATAGCATCACTAAAGTTTTGTGTTTACCTAGGTCTTGAAATTCAAAAGGATTCATTTTTAATAAAATGGCGTCCTTTATGGTTTCCTTTATATTTGAAATATCTTTTATTTCGGTGTATTTTTTCATATCTATTTCCCACGAAAGTGGGAATCTCATTAATTAAATGTTCATTTTTCGTCAAGCTGTCCCGATAGTTCCTGGGATTGAGCTCCTCACTAATATGTGATTCTAAAACAACTTCAGAATGACATTACGTTTCTAATTCTAATTTCAAGGCCTCAAAAAATGTATCAATATGTTCTTTTTTGATGGTCAAAGGCGGAAGAATTCTAATCAAATTAGGGTTTTTGGCACTTCCGGTGAATATATGGTGTTTATAAATCAGGTTTTTTCGTAATTCTGAAATTGGAAAATCGAATTCCAATCCTAACATTAAACCACGTCCTTTTATTTTTTTTATTTCTGAAATATCTTGCGCTTTCTCCATAAAATAAGCAGACATTTCTTTTGCATTCTGCATTAAATTTTCATCTTCAATTACTTCTAGAACAGTTAAAGACGCTGCACATGCTAAATGATTTCCACCAAATGTGGTCCCTAATAAACCAAATGATGGTTTGATATTTGGATGGATTAAAATGCCTCCAACTGGGAACCCATTTCCCATGCCTTTTGCAATAGAAATAATATCTGGGGTCACCTTATATTTTTGAAAGGCAAAGAAATCTCCAGTCCTTCCAAAACCAGACTGTACCTCGTCTGCAATAAAACAAGTATTGTATTTTTTACATAATTTATCGATACCTTCATAAAACGCTGAAGTACTTTCATCTAAACCTCCAACACCTTGAATACACTCGATAATTACAGCGCAAACATTGTTTTTTTCTAATGCTTTTTCTAAAGAAACCAAATCGCCTAATTCTAAAATTTCGACGTCTTGTTGTGCATTGATTGGCGCAATAATTTTTTTGTCATCTGTAGCTGCAACTGCTGCAGATGTTCGTCCATGAAATGAATTTTTGAAAGCCACAATTTTATGTTTTCCATTGTGAAAAGAGGCCAGTTTTAATGCATTTTCATTGGCTTCTGCACCAGAATTACATAAAAATAATTGGTAATCTTTACAACCAGAAAGTAATTCTAATTTATTCGCCAATTCCACTTGTAATGGGTTTTGAATTGAATTACTGTAAAAACCCAACTTAGACACCTGCTCTGAAATGGTAAACACATATTTGGGGTGTGAATGACCAATAGAAATTACTGCGTGTCCACCATATAAATCTAAATATTTGGTATTGTTTTCATCAAAAACATAGACATCTTTTGCCTTTAAAGGTGTGATATCGAATAATGGATATACATTAAACAAACTCATATCTGCTCTTTTTTAATATTGCTTATCTTGTTATAAGAAGCCACCATACCTTGTATTAGTGATGAACTCAACCCTTTGTGTTCCATTTCGTTTAAACCTTCAATCGTACAGCCTTTAGGTGTGGTTACTCTGTCAATTTCTTCTTCTGGATGATCGCCATTCGTGATTAATAAATTAGCAGCTCCTTCGCAAGTATACATTGCTAATTCCTGTGCCTCTTTTGCATCAAAACCTAACTGTATTGCTGCTTGTGTTGTGGCACGTATTAAGCGCATCCAAAAGGCAATTCCGCTTGCGCAAACTACGGTTGCAGCTTGAATTTGAGCTTCAGGAATGGCTAACGTATGTCCTAATCTATTAAAAATGGCTTGTGCTACTTTTATTCGCTTTTCACCTTGAATATTACTACATAAACAGGTCATGGATTTGCCAACAGCAATTGCTGTATTTGGCATGGCACGAATAATGAATTTATCTATTCCGATTTGTGATTCTATCTTCGGAATTAAAAAACCAGTAATTGTCGAAATAATGACGTGATTTTCGGTTAAATGAGGTTTTATCTCATTTAAAATAGTTTCAAAATGCGCTGGTTGTACTGCGAAAATTAAAATATCCGAATACTTTACAGCTTCCAAATTATCTGTTGTTAAATGCACATTTTTATAACCATCAAAGTCTTGAATACTTTCTAAATTTCGTTTGGTGAGGTACAACGTTGTAATCGCATTATTAGTGATTAAGCCTTTTGCGATGGACTTTCCTAAATTTCCTGTGCCTATGATTGCTATTTTCATCTTATTGTTTTCTGTAATTCCTGCGAAGGCAGGAAAGTATTTGTTGTTTTTTGTTTTTGAATTCCTGCTCGCGCATTAATGACTACTCATTAAAAATAATTTGCCTTTAATTGTAATCCTACCGTTTCTTCAAAACCAAACATTAAATTCATATTTTGAACCGCTTGTCCAGATGCACCTTTTAATAAATTATCAATGATGCTTGTGACCAGTAATTTATTATCGTGTTTATATAAATGGATAATGCATTTATTGGTATTTACAACTTGTTTTAAATGAATCTCATCTTCTGAAATTACGGTAAATACTTCATCTTTATAAAATTCGGAAAATAAGGTCTTTGCATCTTCTAAACTACCATCGAATTCTGTGTACATAGTGGCAAAAATTCCTCTTGAAAAATTACCTCTATTTGGCATAAAATTGATATCTGATGTAAAGTTATTTTGCAACAATTTTACTGACTGCTTGATCTCATCTAAATGCTGATGTGTAAATGCTTTGTAATGTGAAAAATTGTTATCTCTCCAAGTAAAATGTGTTGTTTCAGACAATGATGTTCCAGCTCCAGTTGCTCCTGTTACTGCATTAATATGTACATCGTTTTGTAAAACATTTGCTTTAGCTAAAGGTAAAAGCGTTAATTGAATTGCTGTTGCAAAGCATCCTGGATTAGCAATGTAACTAGCACATTTAATGGCTTCCTTGTTTAATTCTGGTAAGCCATAAATAAAGGTTTTATTATTAAAGGCTTCATCCTTTGTCAATCTAAAATCATTACTCAAATCGATGATTTTTGTGTTGTCAGAAAAGCTATTCTTTTCTAAAAAAGCTTTTGAATTTCCATGTCCTAAACACAAAAATAATATTTCAATATTAGGATTGATTTTATCAGTAAATTCTAAATCTGTACTACCAATTAAATCTTGATGGACTTTACTGATTTTATTTCCAGCATTAGATGTACTATATACAAAATTGATGTCTGCTTCTGGGTGATCAATTAAAATTCTAATCAATTCACCAGCTGTATATCCTGCTCCTCCAATGATTCCTGCCTGTATCATACTTCTGAATTTACTTGGTGATAAATCTTATTTTGATTGCTCAAGATCTTAATGAATCCCTTTGCTTCATCTGCGGTCCAACCTTTGTTCTCTTCGCCATAACTTCCAAATTTCGCATTCATTAAATCGTGTTTAGACTTAATTCCATCTAAACTGAAATGATATGGTTTTAGAGTTATAAAAACATCTCCCGAGACTTGGTCCTGGCTGCTTTGTAAAAACGCTTCCATATTTCGCATAACGGGATCTAAATATTGACCTTCGTGTAAATGCATTCCGTAGAAACTTGCTAAATACTCTTTGTGTTGTAATTGCCATTTGGTCAACGTATGTTTTTCCAGTAAATGATGTGCTTTTATTGTGATTAAAGCAGCAGCAGCTTCAAAACCAACGCGCCCTTTTATACCAACAATGGTATCTCCAACATGAATGTCGCGACCAATTGCATAGGCAGATGCCAATGTCTTTAGCAGTGCTATGTTGACTTCTGGGCTGTCTTGCATTCCATTAACAGCAACCAATTCTCCTTTTAAAAAAGTTAATGTCACTTTTTCTTCTTCGGAATGTTTTAATTGCGAAGGATATGCCGATTCTGGCAAAGATTTTTCTGAAGTTAAAGTTTCAGCTCCACCAACACTTGTTCCCCAAAGGCCTTTGTTGACTGAGTATTTTGCCTTTTCCCAAGACATATCGATTCCGTTTTCTTTGAGATAATCAATTTCTTCCTGTCTGGTTAGTTTTCCATCTCTAATAGGTGTGATAATTTTAATATGTGGTGCTAAGGTTTGAAAAATCATATCAAAACGTACTTGATCGTTTCCAGCTCCCGTGCTTCCGTGGGCAATAAATTCAGCATCAATACTTTTTGCATATTCAACAATTTCGATGGCTTGAATAATACGTTCTGCACTAACTGATAATGGATATGTGTTGTTTTTGAGCACATTTCCGAAGATTAAAAACTTAATCACTTTATCATAATATGATGAAATAGCATTGATGTTTTTATAGGTTGAAACTCCCATTTTATAGGCGTTGGTCTCAATAGTCTTTATTTCTTCGGAAGTAAAACCGCCAGTATTCACGCTAACTGCGTGAACCTCATAACCAGCCTTGCTTAGACTTACCGCGCAATACGAAGTGTCTAATCCACCACTATATGCAATAACTAATTTTCTACTATTTTTCATCTTTGTCTTTTTTTAGAAACATGGTTTGCTTGATGCTTTTTAATCTCGTCCATACTTTTTTATCGTATTTGTGCGCGTCTGGTTTTTTTATTTCCTTATCTGGATCATATAACATACCTGTACACAGGCACATTTTTTGTTCGGTACGCTGCAATACGTCGTAGTTTTTGCAGGTTTGACAGCCATTCCAAAAGGTTTGGTCTGTTGTTAGTTCTGAAAATGTTACAGGTTTATAGCCCAATTCGCTATTCATTTTCATGACCGCTAATCCTGTGGTGATACTAAATACTTTGGCATCTGGGAACTTGGTTCTCGAATGTTCGAAAATTTTCTTTTTAATCTGTTTTGCCAAACCTATATTTCTAAAATCGGGATGCACGATTAATCCAGAATTAGCTACAAATTTTCCGTGGCTCCATTGTTCGATGTAGCAAAAACCTGCAAATTTATCACCATCTAAAGCGATTACAGCGTTGCCATTTTCCATTTTTGTAATGATGTATTCTGGTTTGCGCTTTGCAATACCGGTACCTCTAACTTGAGCAGCCTCAGCTATAGTTTCGCAAATGATATCTGCATAAATGCTATGCGATTTATTAGCAATGACAATTTCCATTGTAATTGATTTTTTAATTAAGAATATAATGATTTTGTTTTTTGAAAGTAGAACCGGACTCACCTAAGTTCAATAAATAGAAGTACACCCTAAGGGCGACGACGTGATATTGGACACACAATTGTCCTATTATTGCTATCAATAATTATGTTTAAAAAGGAAAATATTTGTGATGAATTGTTCAATGTAAAAAAATAAAATGGTTAACTAATTGGCTTCAAATTTGCACATTAGCGACGTCGTTTGCGCAATGGCAAACTTGTGGGTCTTTTATTATTTTTTTGAATTAACATGAAGTAAAACTATAAATTATTTTAGAATAGAAGAGCCATTAGTCAATATTTTTTTAAATTTTTATGAATTTCATAATATTTTGACTTTTAATTAATTATAATTTTGGAAGTGCTCTTTTTTGTTGACTTTTGTCTATACCAAAAACTGAAATAGATCTTGTTTGTCGTTGAGGTAATCGCCATAAAAATTATGTAACTTCATTTTGGTAATTAAAGGCTCTAGATCATCGGGTGATTTTAATTCTAATCCAACAACAGCAACATCATTTTCACGGTTTGCTTTTTTTGTGTATTCAAAATGTGTAATATCATCGGTTGGACCAAGAATATCAACTACAAAATCCCTTAAAGCTCCAGCACGTTGCGGAAATTTTATAATAAAATAATGTTTTAAGTTAGAATAGAGTAGTGCGCGTTCTTTAATTTCGGCAGTGCGTGTAATGTCATTATTACTGCCACTGATAACGCAAACTACGTTTTTCCCTTTTATTTCTTCGGAAAACTGATCTAGCGCACAAAGACTTAAAGCGCCAGCAGGTTCAACAATAATAGCATCTTTGTTATACAGGTCTAAAATGGTCTGGCATATTTTACCTTCATCTACTATAACCACGCGATGCAAGGTTTCTTTACAAATCGCAAAATTCAAGTCACCAACGCGTTTCACTGCTGCTCCATCCACAAAGCTATCTATGGTTTTCAATGTTATATTCTTATTGTTTCTAATAGAATTTAGCATTGCTGGAGCACCTTTTGGTTCTACACTTATGATTTTTGTTTGAGGTGATAGTATTTTAAAAACAGATGATAAACCTGCAGCCAGTCCGCCACCGCCAACCGGTACAAAAACATAGTGAATGGGATGCTCCTTTGCTTGGTCTATAATTTCTAAGCCAACGGTGGCTTGGCCTTCAATTACTTTTTCATCGTTAAAGGGGTGAACAAACGTTTTATTCAATTGCTCGCTTTGTTGCATTGCAGCATCATAAGCATCATCAAATGTGTCGCCTACCAGGACCACATCTATATATTCTTCACCAAACATTTTTACTTGTTCAATTTTTTGGTTTGGTGTTGGTGAAGGCATAAATATGGTGCCTTTTATTTTTAAAAGTTTACATGAAATGGCAACCCCTTGTGCATGATTTCCTGCACTTGCACATACAATTTCATTTTCAATCTGAGAATCATTTAAAGATGAGATTTTGTTGTAAGCACCTCTGATTTTATATGAGCGAACTTCTTGCAAATCTTCTCTCTTAAAGAAAATATTGGCATCAAAAAGCTTAGAATACCGAGCGTTTTTGGCTAAAGGTGTTACAGAAGCAATGCCTTTTAATTTTTCTGCAGCAGCTTCAATAGCATCTAATGTTGGCCTGTATGTGGTTTTGGTTTCTTTCATGAATTCCTGCGCAGGCAGGAATCTCTTCCTGCTTATTTAATTTTATTATTGGGATATTTTAACTGCGCACAGTATGACGATATTTTAAAAGACATAATTGCGCGAAGTTTTATTATTCTGGATTCCTGCTTGTGCAGGAATGACAAACTATACTAAAACAGTGTCTTTTACGTCTTCAGTCTTAATTACTTTCATGGCTGTCATTGCAGCTCTTAAACGTTTGCCTACAACTTCTATTGGATGATTTCTAATAGCATCATTTACAGCAATTAGTTCGATATTATCAACTCCATTTTCCGAAGAAAAAGAGGTTCCAATACTATTTGTATCTACTGTTTTCATAAAATCTGTCAACAATGGCTTACAGGCATGGTCAAATAAATAGCAACCATACTCCGCAGTATCAGAAATGACGCGGTTCATTTCATAGAGTTTTTTCCTTGCGATTGTGTTTGCAATTAATGGCAGTTCGTGGAGTGATTCGTAATAAGCAGAATCTTCAATAATTCCTGCACTTACCATAGTTTCGAACGCTAACTCTACACCAGATTTCACGAATGCGACCAGCAAAACGCCATGGTCAAAATATTCTTGTTCAGCAATATGATTAGGTGTTAGAGCGGTTTTCTCAAATGCAGTTTCACCGGTTGCAGCTCTCCATTTTAAAAGGTTGACATCGTCATTTGCCCAATCTTGCATCATTGTTTTTGAGAAATGACCAGAAATGATATCATCCATATGTTTTTCAAATAATGGACGCATAATATCTTTTAATTCTTCGGAAAGCTGAAAAGCTTCAATTTTAGCTGGATTAGATAAGCGGTCCATCATATTGGTGATGCCTCCATGCTTTAAAGCCTCAGTAATGGTTTCCCAACCGTACTGAATGAGTTTTGCTGCATAATCTGCCTCAATCCCTTCCTCGACCATTTTATCGAACGAGAGAATTGCACCTGTTTGAAGTAAACCGCAAAGTATCGTTTGCTCTCCCATTAAATCACTTTTTACTTCGGCAATAAATGACGATTCTAAAACACCAGCACGATGTCCACCCGTTGCAGCAGCATATGCTTTTGCCTGAGCCCATCCTTTATTTTCTGGGTCATTTTCTGGGTGCACAGCAATTAAGGTTGGCACGCCAAAACCACGTTTGTATTCTTCTCTAACTTCTGTTCCTGGACATTTTGGCGCTACCATAATTACCGTTAAATCCTCACGGATTTTCGTTCCTTCTTCAACAATATTAAATCCATGAGAGTAACTTAAGGTTGCGCCTTTTTTCATTAAGGGCATTACAGATTTTACAACATTTGTATGTTGCTTATCTGGTGTTAGGTTTAGAACCAAATCTGCAGTAGGAATCAAATCCTCATAAGTGCCAACAGTAAACCCGTTATCGGTAGCGTTTTTATAAGAGTCACGTTTTTGGCCAATCGCAGCTTGACGTAAAGCGTATGAAATATCCAATCCAGAATCCCTCATGTTTAGACCTTGATTTAATCCTTGCGCACCACAGCCTACGATAACGATTTTCTTTCCGGTTAGTTCGTTCACGCCATCTTCAAATTCCGAAGCATCCATAAAACGACACTTTCCTAATTGGTCTAATTGTTCCCTTAATGGTAATGTGTTAAAATAATTTGACATTTTTATATTCTTTTTAATGTTGCAACGCTTTAAGCATTGTTGATATTTTCATTTCATCTTTAGTGACTGCAATACGTCCAGAACGGGTAAATTGCATGATCCCAAAAACAGTTAGTTCTCTATGTAATAAATCTATTTCTTCTTTTTTGCCAGACTTTTCAATAACAAAAAACTCTTTGTTGACTGTAACAATTCTAGCATTGCTTTCTTTTATGATATTTTGGATTTGACGCTCGTCAAACAATAAATCTGACTTAATTTTAAACATACAGGATTCTTGATAGATGGTCTCATCTTCCGTATGGTAAAACGCTTTTATGACCTCGACCTGTTTCTCTATTTGACCGATTATTTTTTTCATTCGTTCTTCGGAAAGTTGGACGAGAATGGTCCATTTAGACACATTTTCAATTTCAGAAACCGAAGAGTTAATACTTTCGATGTTAATATGTCGTCTTTGGAAAATTGCCGAAATACGGTTTAATAACCCTATGTTGTTTTCAGTATAAATAGATACCGTATATATTTGTTTTTCTTGACTCATATTATTCTAATCTTATTTCTGAAACACTTGCTCCTGTTGGGATCATTGGGAAAACATTATCTTCTTTCTCTACTCTTACTTCTAAAAAATAAGGACCTTCACAATCCATCATTTCTTTAACAGCAGCTTTTAAATCTTTTCGTTCTGTCACTTTTTTGGCATCGATGTAATAGCCTTTTGCAATAGCCACAAAATCTGGATTTACCATTTCCGTAGAAGCATAGCGCTTATCAAAAAATAGTTGTTGCCACTGGCGAACCATCCCAAGAAATTCATTGTTTAGAACCACGATTTTCACTGGTACTTTCTGCTGAAAAATAGTACCTAATTCTTGAATGGTCATTTGGTAGCCACCATCTCCAATAATAGCGACGACTTCTCGATCTGGAGCTGCCATTTTAGCGCCAATAGCTGCAGGTAGTGCGAAACCCATAGTGCCTAATCCACCAGAGGTAATATTACTTTTGCTCTTTTTGAAATCTGCATAACGACAGGCAATCATTTGGTGTTGACCAACATCACTTACTATAGCAGCTTCACCTTTGGTTTGAATGTTTATTTCTTTTAAGACTTCTCCCATAGTTAGGCCTTCCTTTGTTGGGTTTAAGTCGTTATTGATAACTTTTTCGTATTCAATTTTATATAAATCCTTAAATTTTTGATGCCATGCTTCGTGTTTGTTTTCATTTAACAAAGGCAATAATGCTTTCAGGCTTGCTTTAGCATCACCAAGAACTGCGACATCTGTTTTAACGTTTTTATCTATTTCGGCAGGATCAATCTCAAAGTGAATGATTTTAGCTTGTTTAGCATATGATGCTAAATTTCCTGTAACACGATCATCAAAACGCATCCCAATTGCTATCAATACATCACATTGATTGGTTAGTACATTTGGCGCATAGTTACCGTGCATTCCAACCATGCCGATATTTAAATCATGAGATGTTGGTAAAGCAGAAGCTCCCAAGATAGTCCATGCAGATGGGATTCCAGCTTTTTCAACGACTGCTTTGAACTCTTCTTCAGCTTCGCTTAAAATAACGCCTTGTCCCCAAACTATCATTGGTTGTTTTGCATTGTTTATAAGCTCTGCAGCTTCTTTAAGAGAATCTATATCGGTATCTGGAACAGGTTTGTAACTTCTTACGCCTTTACATTTTTCATACTTAAAGTCAAATTCTTCAAACTGTGCATCTTTTGTGATGTCAACCAAAACAGGACCTGGTCTTCCGCTTTTTGCGATGTAAAACGCTTTAGCTATGGCTTCTGGGATTTGCGAAGCTTCGGTAATTTGACAATTCCATTTAGTAACAGGTGTTGAGATACCAACAATATCGGTTTCTTGAAATGCATCGCTGCCCAATAAATGAGAAGCTACTTGACCTGTAATGCAGACCATTGGTGTAGAATCTATTTGAGCATCTGCAATTCCAGTAATTAGATTTGTGGCTCCAGGACCCGAAGTCGCCATTGCAACTCCAACTTTCCCTGAAATTCTTGCATACCCTTGCGCAGCATGAGTTGCGCCTTGCTCATGACGTGTAAGCACATGGTGAATTTTATTTCGGTACTTATAAAGCTCATCATAAACAGGCATAATTGCACCTCCAGGATATCCATAAAGAATATCGACACCTTCTGCCAACAAACATTTGATGATGGCTTCACTACCAGAAATACGTTCTGTTTTGGATTCTTTTTCTTTTTGTTTATTTATAGTTTGAGTTTCTTTCATATACTCGTTTTTCTTATTAAAATTCATCGGTAACACATCCTTTTGAAGCAGACGACACTGTTTTTGCATATTTATAGAGAACCCCTCGTTCAAATTTGAGTACTGGAGCTTTCCATTTTACTTTTCTTTCTTTTAGTTCTTCTTCGGAAATATCAACCGAAATGGTATTGCTATCTGCATCAATAGTAATGATGTCTCCATCTTTGACAAGAGCGATTGTGCCTCCTTCTTGAGCTTCTGGTGTAATATGACCTACGACAAAACCGTGGGTTCCTCCAGAAAATCTTCCGTCTGTAATCAATGCCACATCCTTTCCTAAACCAGCTCCCATAATGGCTGCGGTAGGTTTTAGCATTTCTGGCATGCCTGGACCTCCTTTTGGTCCTTCATAGCGAATAACCACGACATCGCCTTTTTCTACTTTACCATCACGAATGCCATCATTTGCAGCATATTCTCCTTCAAACACTTTAGCTTTTCCTTGAAAACGCAAGCCTTCTTTTCCTGTTATTTTAGCTACAGAACCTTCGGTTGCTAAATTTCCGTAGAGCATTCTTAGATGCCCTGAGATTTTGATTGGGTCTTCGATTGATTTTATAACGTCTTGCCCTTCTTTTAAATCGTTGACATCTAATAAGTTTTCAGCTATGGTTTTCCCGGTAACGGTTAAACAATCGCCATGAATGAGGCCTTTTTTCAGAAGATACTTTAAAACTGCAGGAATTCCGCCAACAGCGTGAACGTCTTCCATTAGATATTTTCCGCTAGGTTTTAAATCAGCTAAAAAAGGAGTATTGTCACTTATATCCTGAAAATCTTTAAGTGTGAAATCTATTTGGGCAGCTCTTGCAATTGCCAAAAAATGTAATACTGCATTGGTAGAGCCTCCAAGAATTGTAACTAAACGAACTGCATTTTCTAATGATTTTCTAGTAATTATATCTGACGGTTTTATGTCTTTTTCTAATAAGATCCTTAATGCTTCACCAGCTTTTACAGATTCTGTTTTTTTAGCATCGCTCAACGCAGGGTTTGATGAATTAAACGGTAAGGTCATGCCCAAAGCTTCAATTGCAGAAGCCATTGTGTTAGCAGTGTACATGCCACCACAAGCTCCAGCTCCAGGACATGCTTTTTCTAAAATGTTCTGGTATTCGGTTTCGTCCATTGTACCAGCAACTTTGCTTCCCCAAGCTTCAAATGCAGAAACTACGTCTAACTTTTTACCATTGTGGCATCCCGAATCTATGGTTCCGCCATAAACTAAAATACTTGGTCTATTTAGCCTTATCATTGCCATTAAAGCACCTGGCATATTTTTGTCGCAACCAACAACTGTAATCAGTCCATCGTAACTCATGGCTTGCACGACAGTTTCCATAGAATCTGCAATGATATCACGAGATGGTAGCGAATAGCGCATTCCTGGTGTTCCCATTGAGATACCGTCACTTACGCCAATGGTGTTAAAAATTAATCCTACGATATCTTCATTTTTGGTGCCTTCCTTAACCAGTTTTGCTAAATCGTTAAGGTGCATATTACATGGGTTGCCCTCGTATCCCGTGCTTGCAATGCCTATTATTGGTTTGTAAAAATCTTCTTTGGTTAATCCAATGGCATGAAGCATGGCTTGCGCTGCAGGTTGAGATGGATCTTGTGTAACGGTTTTACTGTACTTGTTTAGTTGGTTCATAGTTGTATTTGCTAAAACTAAATTACTTTTTTGGCTTATATTAACTAATTTTAATCTTTGTTTATAGCTAAACTCAATAGTGTAAACAGTTAATTAAATTATTGAATATCAATAAACTACATATTGATTTGTATGATGTTCAATAGCGTTAAAATTTTTAATAAAAAAAGCCTTCCAGTTTAAGGAAGGCTAAAAGTTATGTCTACAATTATCATAGCATTCCCTAGTGTCGTGAAATAATTGCGACAATAGAAATAGGAATGATATTAATAATTGAGGTATTCATTATTAATTCAAATATTGAAAAACTAAATTAAAAACACAAATTATTAGCAGTGGAAAATATTAAGATGATGCTTTTTACCATAAAAACCAAAAAACTCGATTCAAATGAATCGAGTTTTTAGTGGTGGTGCCTCCAGGAATCGAACCAGGGACACAAGGATTTTCAGTCCTTTGCTCTACCAACTGAGCTAAGGCACCAATTGCTTAATAAAGCGGATGCAAATATAGAGTCATTTTTATTATTCACAAAAATAAATATTAAAAATTTAGATAATTATTTTCATTAGGCGCCAAATCTCTGTGTTTCAGTAAAATTATGTTATAATTAGGTTAATTGCCATTCTATTTTGAAACTTCATTTCGTAGTTTTAACATTTTAAACCTTATTATGAATTTAATTATTGATGTTGGCAACACATATGTGAAGTTCGCTGTGTTTGACAAAGATAAGCTCAAAGAAAGAGTTGTCGCTAATTATGATGTATTCAGTGATACTGCTAATGAGGTCTTAAATAAATACCCTAAAATCGATAAAGCCATTATTTCTTCCGTAGGAAAATTGAAAACTTCACAAATTACGTCTCTTAGAAAGAGGGTTAATGTGATTGAACTTTCGCACAATCTTAAATTGCCTTTTGATAATTTATATGCCACACCAAAAACTTTGGGAGTAGATCGTATAGCTTTGGTAAGTGCTGCTGTAGAACAATTTCCGAAGAAAAATGTACTTATAATTGATGCAGGTACATGTATTACCTATGATTTTGTAAACACAAAAAACCAATATTTGGGAGGCGCAATCTCTCCAGGAATTCGCTTACGTTATAGAACCCTCAATAATTTAACAGCTAATCTACCGTTACTGGAGACGCAAATGCCTAAAAACATTTTAGGGGATTCTACCCAAAGCTCAATACACTCGGGTGTTGTCTTTGGAGTACTCAAAGAAATGGATGGTGTGATCGATGATTATGTTAAAAAATATTCAGATTTAACAGTTATTTTAACAGGAGGAGATACCAAATTCTTGTCAAACCAATTAAAAAATAGCATATTTGCCAACTCAAATTTTCTTTTAGAAGGTTTGAATTTTATTTTAGAATATAACTCACAATAATGATAAAAAAACTTGTAATAGTTTTAGTCGCTTTTTTTGCAACACAATCGTACGCGCAAGAGGGTACAGCTTCTCCATATTCTTTCTACGGAATTGGAAGCTTAAAGTTTAAAGGCACAGTTGAAAACAGAAGTATGGGTGGATTGAGCATCTATACAGATAGTATACATGTTAACCTTAGAAATCCTGCTGCTTACGCTGGTTCAAACCTTAAAATTTGGAATAACGAAAACCGTCCCGTAAAATTCTCGGTAGGCGCAAGCAATAATAGCATAACCTTAAAAGCAAATTCCGGAGAAGCAGAGGTAAGCACCACAACTTTTGATTATCTAGCGCTTTCATTGCCTTTGGGCAAGTTTGGCTTTGGTGTTGGTTTAGTTCCATATACCTCGGTTGGCTACAAATTGGAAGACACTGATGCGGATATGATTTTAAATAGATATAGTGGTCAAGGAGGTGTAAACAGAGCTTTTGCAGGATTTGGTTATAGAATTACAGATAAGCTAAGTGCTGGAATTGATATGAATTATAACTTCGGAAATATCCAAAACAGCGCCATAGAGTTCGTTTATGATTCCGAAGGAAATCTAGTTCAATACCAATCTAGAGAAAATAACAGATCAGATTTAAGTGGTTTAAACTTTAATATAGGTTTAAACTATAAAACGATGATCAATGAAAAATTAGAGCTCCAGGCTGGGTTAACGTATTCGCCAAAGAGCGATTTGTCATCTTTAAATGAGCGCTCGTTCTCTACAATAGTGATCAGTGCGCAAACAGGACAAGAATTTGTAATCAATCAAATTGATGCAGATTTAGAGTCACAAGGTCTTGATGAAACAGATTTGACCTTGCCATCAAGATTTTCATTTGGTGCAGGTATTGGAGCTCCGAGAAAATGGTTTTTAGGTGCAGAATATACGAGACAAAACACAAGTGAATTTTCAAACCCTATAGTTTCAATAGAAAATGCTAATTTTGTAAACGCTTCAAATATATCTATTGGAGGTTTTTATATACCAGACTATAATTCTTTTGGAAGTTATTGGAAACGAGCAACCTATAGAGCTGGATTGCACGTGGAGAATACTGGATTAGAAATCAATAATGAGACGATAAGAGAGTTTGGCATGTCTTTTGGAGTAGGTCTACCAGTCGGGAATATGTTTTCAAATGCAAACCTTGGTATTGAGTTCGGGAGAAGAGGAACAACAAACCAAAATCTCATTCAAGAAAACTTTTTCAGATTACAATTTAGTCTATCATTAAATGATAGATGGTTTGAAAAAAGAAAATATAACTAACGTAAAATAAAACAAGATGAAAACGAAATTCACATTAATCATGGCAGCTTTGTTATTGGTGACAAACTTTGGGTTTGCTCAGCAAGATGAAGAATGTATGCTTAACTTAACATTGATGAACGATTATGTTAAGAGCAAAAAATTTGACGAAGCTTATGAGCCTTGGATGAAGGTTAGAAATAAGTGCCCTAAATTTAATATCGCTATTTACAAGTATGGTGAGAAAATTTTAGATCATAAAATTGAAAATTCAACCGGAGCAGATAAAACTGCTTTTATAAATGATTACATGTTGTTATTGGATGGGGCTGGAGAACATTTCTCCAGTAAATATTCAAAAGGTGAAATAGAAGAGCAAAAAGCGCTATTAATGTATGAGAGCCAAAAAGAATTAGGCCTTACAGATATGCAAATCTATGATGCTTTTGATAACGTTTTCAAAAACTATAGAGACGATTTTGAGAGCACTAAAGGCTTATATGTCTATTTTACAAAAACGGTAGATTTATTTAAAGCGGGTGAATTTGAACTACAAAAAGTGTTTAATACGTATGACGATGTTAATGATAGATTGGATGAGCTCAATGCTAGTTATGCTAAAGATTTGAATAAGTTGCTAGAGAAAGAAGAGGCAGGTACAGCTTTAACAAAAACTGAAGGGAAATACAAGCCTTACTACCAAGCTAAGTTAGAAGCTAACGATAAAATATCTGGAAGTTTAGATGCTTACATTGGTGACTTGGCAAATTGTGAAAACCTAATTCCATTATATAAGAAGGATTTTGAGAACAACAGAAATGATGGCGAGTGGTTAAAAAGAGCTGTAAGCAAGATGTACAATAAAGAGTGTACTGATGACCCTTTATATGTTGAATTGGTGAAGGCTTATGATCAAACAGACCCTTCTGCAGAATCAAAATACTTTGTTTACACTGTATTACGTGACCAAGGAAACAACAGTGAAGCAGATAAGTATTTAAAAGAGTCTTACAACTTACAAACAGATCCTATTAAAAAAGCTAGAATGGCTAAAAGAACTGCAAACGATTTGAAAAAGAGAGGAAGCTACAGTTCTGCTAGAAATTACTATAGAGAAGCATTAAAATTAAATCCATCTGATGGTACTCCACACTTATACATCGCATCTATGTATGCACAAAGTGCTAATGATTGTGGTACAGACAGTTTTAATAAAAGAGCAGTATTCTGGTATGCAGCTCAAGAAGCTAGAAGAGCAGGTCAAGTTGATCCAGGATTAGCAAGTAATGCTTCAAAAGCAGCAGCATCATACGAAGGTAACGCGCCTACAAAGTCTGAGATTTTCTCTCAAAATATGGCTGGAAAAACAATTAACATTGGATGTTGGATTGGTGGTAGCGTTAAAGTGCCAAATCTATAAATGAAAATAAATAGTTTACATATAAAAACTTACATAGTCACAACATTTGTTGTGACTATGTTTTTTTCATGTGATAACAACTTTAAAGAGGTCCAGCAAATTGGTGTGCTTCAAAACCAGCCTATTGGCGAAGCAAAAAACATCAACCTTAAATACACAGAGGCGGAAGATTCTATAGGTCGCATCGTTGCAAATCTAGAAAGCCCTAAAATGCTGGATTATTCTAATAGAGATTTTTCATTTTCAGAGTTTCCAGATGGATTACGGTTATCATTGTATGATGAGAATAATCAAAAAAATATAGTTTTGGCAGATTATGGTATTGTTTACAATGCAACAGATTTAATTGATCTTCAAGGAAATGTTATTTTAATCACTCCTCAAAAAGATAGCTTATTTGCAGAGCAAATGTATTACGACCAAAAGCGCGAATGGCTATTTTCTAATTTACCAGTGCGTTTAAAATCGGCAACAGCAAATAATGGTCATGGTGATATTTTTGATTCGGACACCAAATTTAAAAACTACACAATTTTAGAAGGACGTGGAGATATGATATTAAAAGATTAAAGTTTCGTAAAACATCTTTATCTTTGTGTCTTAATTTTCAAACTTGTACATGAAAGTCCTCAAGATTTTTCAATATTTATATCTTTTTTTCGCAGTCTTATTTATTTATGATGGTTTTACCAGTTTAGGCGAAGAAGGTAATAGGTCAATCATCTCATTTGTTTTTGCTGGTCTAGCAATATTCATGTTTTTCTTTAGAAAGAAATTTAGAAATAAATTCGAAAACAGAAACTAATACATGGATTTTAGCATCATAATCATTATTGTAATGTTATTGCTTTCGGCTTTTTTCTCCGGAATGGAAATCGCTTATGTCTCCTCAAACAAAATCCACATAGAAATTGAGAAAAAACAAGGCGATTTTCTAGCTAATATCTTAACGAGACTTACTGCAAAACCGTCCAAATTTATAGCCACAATGCTAATTGGCAACAATATAGCTTTGGTAATTTATGGTTTTGTAATGGGAGATGTGTTGGTAAGTTGGTTTCAATCTATGCTGCCCTCAAATTATACGATAATAACGTATTTATTAAGCGATTTGAGTTTGCTTACCCAAACCATTATCTCAACGATAATTATATTATTTACTGCGGAATTTCTACCAAAGGTATTCTTTCAAATCTATGCCAATTCATTCTTAAAGATCTTTGCTTTCCCAGCGTATATGTTCTATTTGCTGTTTTGGTTCTTGTCCTATTTTATAATTACCATTTCAGATATTATCTTGAAACGTTTTTTTAAAACTGAAGGTGACGACGTGCAACTGGCCATGACTAAAGTTGAGCTTGGAAACTATATTAGTGAGCAAATGGAATCTGTTGAAGAGCACGACGAGGTAGATAGCGAAATACAGATTTTTCAGAATGCGCTAGAATTTTCCGAAGTAAAAGCTCGTGAAGTTATGATACCGCGAACAGAGATTACTGCTGTAGAAGTAAAAAATTCCATAGAAAATGTAAGTGCTATTTTTATTGAATCTGGTTTATCAAAAATTCTAGTTTACAAAGAAAGTATAGACGATATTTTAGGCTACGTACATTCATTTGAGCTCTTTAAAAAGCCAACATCAATTAAATCTATAGTGATGCCAGTGGTATATGTGCCAGCTACTATGTTGGTCAAGGATGTGCTAAATATTTTGACTAAAAAGCGGAAAAGTATGGCTGTTGTTATTGATGAGTATGGAGGTACAGCAGGAATTATGACCATTGAGGATATTGTTGAAGAGCTTGTTGGGGAGATTGAGGATGAGCACGATAGCGTAGCTTTAATTGAAGAAAAATTAGAAATTAATAAGTATAAGTTTTCTGCAAGATTAGAGGTTGACTACCTAAACGAAACTTATAAACTCAATTTGCCAGATGGCGAAAATTATGAGACTTTAGGTGGTCTTATTGTTGACGAAACAGAGCAAATCCCACAGGTAAACGATCAAATTATTATTGGAAATATAAAATTCACAATACTAGAAGTGTCTTCTACAAAAATAGATGTTGTGATCCTACAGGTTATTGATTTAGATTAAACCTAGTTATTGAGTGACTGGTAGTGTTTGATCTACGGTCACATTTCTCGCTTTTAATACACATTCGATGAAACCCATTAAAATTCGGTAATAAAAACATACATCTACTTTTATTATTTGATAGAAAATGGTATTTTCGCCCACTTATTATTCGATAAATTATACAATATAATGGCAGTTTTAAATAAAATTAGACAACGCTCACTTTTTTTGATCTTCATCATCGCGATGGCGTTATTTGCATTTGTACTTACAGATCTTTTTAGAAATAGTGATGCTCTGTTTGGAGCTTCACAAGATGTCGTTGCTACTGTAAATGGTAAAAACATCAATAGAGAGGAGTTTATGTCTAGGGTAGAAAGCATGCAGAGGCAGTTAGGCCCAAATGCGACTTCTACACAGGCAATGAATAGAGTTTATGATCAAGAAGTGCGTCGTGAGGTCATGAATACTCAGTTTGACGAACTAGGTCTTACTGTTGAGCAAGACCAAATGAAAGATTTATTGGAACAAAGTTTTTCATCATATCCAGAATTTCAAAATGAAGCTGGGCTTTTTGATGAAAACAAATTAACAGAGTTTGTGGCAAACTTAAAAGCGATATACCCTGAACCTGCTGTTTTAGGTAACTTTCAGTTGACTTATGATGATTGGGTTAATAATGAAAAATCTATTGCTGTAGGTGCTCAAGAGAGAGCATATTATAATATGGTTAAAGCTGGAGTTAATGCAACATTGAATGAAGGTGAGGTTGATTATTTCTTAGAAAATTCTACTAGAGACATTAGATACATACAAATACCTTACTCTACTATAAACGATAGTTTGGTAGAAGTTACTAAAGGGGATATTAAGGATTATATTAACAATAATAAAAAGAAATTTGAGGTAGACGCATCTCGTGATATTGTTTATGTTGAATTTAAAGAAGAGCCAAGTTTAGATGATGAAAATAATCTAAAAAGCGATTTTGACAGTTTCATAAACGGTAAAGCTGTTTTTGAAAATGGTAAAAATGATACCATCAGAGCGTTTAGAAATGTGAAAGCTTCAGACTTAGAAACATATGTGAGCTATACAGCAGCTTCAGATCAGCCTTATGTAAACGATTTCGTAAAGAAATCAGCTTTACCAGCAGTAGTTGCAGACACGTTGTATAATCTAAATGTAGGAGACGTATATGGTCCGTATAAAGACGGGAATACGATGAAATTGACTAGAATGGTGGCTACAAAACAAATGCCAGATTCAGCTAAAGTACGTCATATATTGATTCCTCATATTGGAGCTTCCAGTGCAGGTGCAGATGTTACAAAGACAGTTGAACAGGCTAAAAAGACTGCAGATAGCGCATTGGCAATAGTAAAAGCAAATCGTTCTAAATTTCCAGAATTAGTGACTGCATTGTCATCAGATCAAGGGAGTGTTGATAAAGGCGGTGTTTATGATTTTCATCCAAGTACACAAATGGTTAAGCCATTTAGTGAATATGAATTTAGTAACAATGTTGGGGATATTGGTGTTGTTAAAACACAATTTGGTTTCCATGTTATTGAAATATTAGATCAAAAAGGATCTTCAAAAGCGGTAAAAGTTGCAACAATTTCAAGAACTATTGAACCATCAACAGAAACCATAGATAATGTATTTACTGAAGCTTCAAAATTTGAGCTCGCTATACAGGACGGTGATTTTCAAGAGGCAGCTAAGGAGCGTAATCTTACAGTTAAACCAGTAAACGGAATTAAAGTTTTAGACGAACAAATTCCAGGTTTAGCAAGCCAAAGACCTTTAGTGCGTTGGGCTTTTGAAGATGGAACTAAAGTTGGAGACTTCAAGCGTTTTACAATTCCTGGCGGAGGCTATGTTGTGGCTCAAGTAACCAAAATCAGTGAAAAAGGAACTATGGATCCTGAAACTGCATCAGCTTCAGTATTAAGTGATATAAGAAAAGAGAAAAAAGCGAAAATGATTCGTGAAAAAGTCTCAGGCACAACAATTGATGAAGTTTCTAAAAACCAATCAAGACCAACAGGTAACTCGGTTGCTGTAAATATGAAAAACCCTACGCTAACAGGAGCTGGATTAGAGCCTAAAGTAGTTGGTGTGGCATTTGGTTTAAATGAAGGTGAGACTTCTGGATTGATTGATGGCGATAGAGGTGTATTTATGGTATCGGTTTCTAACGTTCAAGAAGCAACAAAACTTGATAACTATCAATCTATTGCTAACCGTTTAAGTACCGCTCGTTCAAGTGCAGCGCAAACTAAAGTGTATAACGCTTTAAAGGAAACTGCAGATATTGAAGATAACAGAGCTAATTTCTATTAAGATTTAGCAACACATTATAATTAAAAAAGCTTCGCAAATTGCGAAGCTTTTTTAATTTTTGACCATTTTAGAAAAAGTTAAAATGGTATGGTATCCTTTAGATTTAAAATATGTAGTAGGGTCATCTTCGCTAGCTATCATAACAAAATCTCCTCCCCAAGCACCAAGACTTTTTATACTACCTTTAAAATCGCTAAAAAGCATTTTTTTAACTGGTTTCTGTTTTATTACTTCGGAAATGAGTAATTCATGTTGATCCATCAACTTCTGGAAATCAATTAGCGATTCACATTCAATCATACAATCTGTGATATTATTTATTTCAGAAATTGTAGAACTTAAATCCGATGTATTTAAGCGATACTGTTTAATCCCATCGCGACTGTTCTGCTTTTGGTTTAAATGAACAAAATAAATATGGTCTTTAAAAACAGGACTAAAATCTACAGTATTTATAATTTGTTCATTACCCTTTAACTGAAATGTCAAGCTCTTTAGGGCTCTGGCGCAAGCAATATCATAACCGCTACCACCAAAAGTAGCCTCAAGTAATTGATATGGATTTATTTTAGCCCAACTCGCAACATTTGATATTAAAGTGGACGATGTACCAAGTCCCCAGTTTTTCGGGAAACTTAATTTTGTAGTAATAGTATATCCATCTAAATCAGCCAAAAATGTTGAATTAAGTTGCTTTGCTGTATTTAAGATTTGCAATAACCGATTTGAAACTGGATCGTCATTCTTATCTTGTTTCAGAATCTCATTATTTTGCAAACCAAATTCACTTTCAAACCAAACATTTTGAAGTTCATCAAAGCTGGTCCATTTTAATTTGCCAATTTCTCCTTTTTCAATCTGTAATGATTGCCCATAATTTGAGGGTACAGCTAAAGCCTTTGCGCCATCAAGCACAACATATTCTGCAGTTAATAATAATTTTCCTTGACCGTAGAAACTTTTCATTTATTGTCTCAGTTTTTCAATTTCTTCAACAACCGAACTATGAGTTACAGTATGTGTTTTAAAATGCTCAATAAGTGTAACTTTTTCTTCATGAGTGGCCTCAAACTGATTTAGAATATTCATCAAGTGCATTTTCATGTGTCCCTCTTGAATTCCTGTTGTAGTTAAAGAACGAAGCGCTGCGAAATTTTGGGCAAGACCAGCTACAGCGACAATTTGCATTAATTCTTTAGCAGTAGGCTCTCCAAGTAATTCTAAAGCCCATTTAACGAGTGGGTGTAATTTTGTTAATCCGCCAACGGTGCCAAGCGCCAATGGTATTTCCATCCAAAATGTAAAGATGCCATTTTCAACTTTGGCGTGTGTGAGACTTGAGTATTGTCCGTTTTTAGATGCATAAGCATGAACTCCAGCTTCAACCGCTCTAAAATCGTTTCCGGTTGCTAAAACTACAGCATCAATACCGTTCATGATACCTTTGTTATGTGTTACAGCTCTGTAGGGTTCAACTTCGGCAATGTTGACTGCTTGCACAAATTTATGGGCAAACTCTTCTGCGTTGGTAGTTTTCTTTTCGCTTAATTCTTGAACTTTACAGCTAACTTCTGCACGAACAAGACAATTAGGGACGTAATTTGAAAGAATAGACATAATGACTTGAATGTCTTTTTCTTCCGAAGAAAATAAGTTATGATCAAATGCTTCCTCTTTGAGCGTTTTAGCAAAATCCTCTAAACAGGAATTGATGAAATTGGCACCCATGGCATCCAGTGTTTCGAACGTTGCGTGCAATTGGTAGTAATTGTTGAGAAGTCTTGTTTTATTTTTTAGCTGAATATCTAAAATACCACCTCCACGCTTTTCCATATTTTTGGTGAGTGGTTTAGCGCTTTCAATCAATTTTGGTTTTAAGGTTTTGAAAAACTGTTCTAATTTGCTGCTTTCTCCTTTAAACATAAAATGTACTTGACCAATTTTTTCGGTAGCAATTACAGTGGTTTTGAATCCGCCACGATCAAACCAGAATTTAGCAGCTTTACTTGCTGCAGCAACTACAGAGCTTTCTTCTATGGCCATTGGGATGGCATAAACCTTATCATTGATTAAAAAATTTGGCGCAATGCCTAAGGGTAAATAGTAGTTTGTGAGTGTATTTTCAATAAACTCGTCGTGAAGTTGCTGCAGTTTTTTATCGCTATTCCAATATTGTTTGAGAATGTCTTTTGCCGATTGAGAGTTGGTAAAATAAGTGGTGGTAAGCCAATCAATTTTTTCTGATTTTGTTAGTTTGGAGAAACCCGAAATGGTTTTATTCATCTGCTATAGTTTAAGATTGGACACCAAAATATAGTGCCTATTTCAAAACACAAAGATACTACTCTTGGTATTATTATTGATGCCTCACCATATTATTGAGCATTTAACCGACAATAGTTAGTGTTTTTTGCATTATTTTTAGTAAACTTGACATTATTTTATCAAAAAAATAACTACATGAAAATATTAAAATCCTTTGCATTTCTTGCATTATTTGTAACCACCTTAACATCAGCACAAAATAAGGAAATTACACTTGAAGACATATGGAACGGTACCTTTAGAACCGAACGAATGGATGCTTTGCACTCTATGGACAATGGGCAGCAGTATTCGGTTTTAAATTATGAAAACAGAACATCCCAAATAGATATCTATGATTATAAAACATTAAGCAAAGTCAATACTCTTGTAAATTCTAGCGATATCAGTGATATCGATTATTTTACAGATTATACGTTTAGCGATGATGAAACAAAGGTGTTGTTGGCGACTAATGTAGAGTCCATTTTTAGACGCTCAACATTAGGTAAATATTATGTGTATGATACAAAAACGAAGACAACGACTTTAGTTTCCGAAGAAAAAATACAGGAACCTACATTTTCTCCCAACGGAACAAAGATTGCTTACGGTCTAAACAATAATTTGTATGTAAAAGATTTAGCTTCTGGAAACACGAGTCAAATTACTATTGACGGTAAAAAGAATGAGATTATTAATGGAATTACAGACTGGGTTTATGAGGAAGAATTTAGTTTCGTAAGAGCTTTTGAATGGAATGCAGATGGAACAAAAATTGCTTTTATTCGTTTTGATGAAACTAAAGTGCCAGAATTTTCAATGGATGTTTATGGGCAGCAATTATACCAAACACAGCAGGTTTTTAAGTATCCAAAAGCGGGAGAAGTAAATTCCAAAGTGTCATTGCATATCTACGATTTGGCTAACAAAAACACACAGGAAGTAAAACTTGAAAAAGCTTACAGTGATTTTTATATTCCGAGAATTAAATGGACTAATGATGCCAATGTGTTAAGTGCGCAATACATGAACAGACATCAAAATGAGCTCGATTTATGGATGATCAATGCGGAAACTTTAAGCGGAAATTTAGTTTTAGCTGAAAAAGATAAGGCTTACATAGATGTCACTTTTAATTTGACATTTTTAAAAGATAATAGCTTTATCTGGACAAGTGAAACCAATGGGTGGAACCATATATTCCATTACGATAAAAACGGAAAACTAATAAGCCAAGTAACCTCTGGTGATTGGGAAGTGACCGATTACTACGGTTACAACCCAGAAACGAAACGCATTTTTTATCAATCAACCGAAGATGGATCAATCAACCGAAGTGTCTATTCTATTGGTCTTAACGGAAAGAAGAAAGAACGTCTAACAAAAAATACGGGAACAAACTCAGCATCCTTTAGTGCAGACTTTACTTATTTTATCAATTCCTTCTCCAGTGCAACCACACCTCCAGAATATACTTTAAACGATTCAAAAACGGGAAATCTCGTAAAAAGTATAAAGGATAATAGTCAATTATCCGAAAAATTAGGGCAATATAAAACTTCAGAAAAAGAATTTAGTACCATTAATGTTAATGGAAATGACTTAAATATGTGGATGATCAAACCAGCAGATTTTGATGACGATAAAACATATCCTTTATTTATGTATCAATATTCTGGTCCAGGCTCACAAGAAGTGGCCAATACATGGAACAGCGCTAACGATTATTGGTACCAACATTTAGCTCAACAAGGATATATAGTTGCTTGTGTAGATGGTAGAGGTACAGGGTTTAAAGGTGCAGATTTTAAAAAAGTAACTCAAAACGAATTAGGAAAATACGAACTTGAAGATCAAATAGAAGCAGCAAAACAATTAGCAAAACGATCTTATATTGATGAGAATAATATTGGTATTTGGGGTTGGAGCTATGGTGGTTACATGAGTAGTAATGCATTATTTAAAGGCAACGATATCTTTTCTATGGCAATTGCAGTAGCACCAGTTACGAGCTGGAGATTTTATGATTCTATATATACGGAGCGTTATATGACAACTCCTCAGGAAAATGCATCTGGGTATGATGAAAACTCACCAATTAACCATGTAGATAAATTAGAGGGCGATTTCTTGTTGATTCATGGTACAGGTGATGATAATGTTCATGTTCAAAATACAATGCGCATGGTAGAAGCCTTGATTCAAGCCGATAAGCAATTTGAATGGATGATCTATCCAGATAAAAACCACGGTATCTACGGTGGAAACACAAGATTACATCTCTACAAAAAAATGACAAATTTCATCCATGAGAATCTTGGAGAAGATAGAGAGATAGAAAAGAATTAAGAGAAATTAGATATCAAATTTAAAGGATAAAATAACTAACTAATAAAAAAATTTATGTCAGCGACAACACTTAAACCGCATCAAAAAGAACTTTGGGGACATCCAGTAGGTTTGTATGTTTTATTCTTTACTGAAATGTGGGAACGTTTTTCCTATTACGGAATGCGTGCACTTTTAACTCTATATTTAGTAGAAAAAACAACTACTGATAATCCTGGCTTAGGTTGGTTAGATTCAGAATCTATAATGCTATATGGCTGGTACACAATGTTAGTTTATGTGATGTCCATTCCAGGTGGTATGATTGCAGATAAATATTTAGGTCAGAAAAAAGCAGTATTATATGGAGCATTGACTCTTGTTGCAGGACACGGTATTTTAGCGTTTGATGAAATGTGGGCCTTTTATACGGGATTAGCATTAATTATTTTAGGTGTTGGACTTCTAAAGCCCAATATTTCAACAATGGTTGGTGGCTTGTACAAGCAAGGTGATATTCGAAGAGATAAAGGATTTAGTATTTTTTATATTGGTATTAATTTAGGGTCATTACTTGCAACTTTCATTGTTGGTTATGTTGGAGAAAAAATAGGATGGCACTATGGTTTTGGTCTTGCAGGTATTGCAATGTTACTTGGGTTGATTGTGTATCTCTACGGTCAAAAATACCTTGTAACCGTTGGTAATAAACCAACAGCAGAAGATAAAAGTAATGATGTTTCTATAAGCAAATTAATAGGTGATTTAATGAAATCACCGGTTAATCTAGGGATTGTTTTAATCATCATAGCTTATGCTGTATATGCAGGATTTTCTTATGATGGAGTGGATAGCTGGGGCTATACTGCACTATATATATTTATTGCTGTAGTAGCAGGAATAATGATGATGATTTATAAAAATCTAGAAACACAAGTGTCAAAAGACCGTTACTTAGTATTATTACTTTCTTTTTTAATTGTAATTGTATTTTGGGGAGCATTTGAGCAAGCAGGAGGATTAATGAGTATTTATACCAAGACAAATACAGATAGAATGTTATTTGGTTGGGAAATACCTGCGACTTGGTTTCAAGGATTGAACGCAGGTTTTATTATAATCTTTGCTACTTTAGTTGCAGGTTATTGGGCTAAACGAAAGCTGAAAGGAAAAGAGGCGTCCTCTTTATTTAAAATGGCAGTTGGAACTATGATTATGGGTCTAGGTTTTGTGTTTATGATTTTTGCAGCAGCAGAATTTAATGCAGAAGGTAGCTCAGGAATGCAATGGTTAGTTTTAGCTTATTTGTTTCATACCATTGGTGAATTATGTTCATCACCAGTAGCCTTATCGTTTATTACAAAACTAGCTCCAGTTAAATATGCTTCTTTAATGATGGGTGTTTATTTCGCTGCGACAGGATTAGGAAATAAAGTAGCAGGAGTAATTGGCGAATCTGCCTCAGAGTTTGGAGAGTATGCTATATTTTCAGGAATTACAATATTTACAGTGGTTTTTGGGCTTTTAGTTATTTTACTTTTGAAACCTCTAAAACGACTTACTCATGGCGCAGAAGATAATGAAAGGATAATGAACGAGAATGAGACATTTGAGCAAGAAAAATATGAACTAGGAGATCCTGAAATTAAAGATTAAAGATAAAAAAACAACAAGCCCTTGCAAATTCAATTTTGTAAGGGTTTTCTATTTTCCAACTAAATTTATAATCTATGAGTACAGATATCGAAAATCTATTTAAAGACAAGGTTATTGGCCATCCAGCAGGATTATTCGTAATATTTTTTACTGAAATGTGGGAACGCTTTTCGTTCTACGGAATGCGAATCCTTCTTATTTTATTTCTAACAGCACCATTAGTAGATAGTAATGCAGGTTGGGGATGGACTAGCGAAAATGCTTTATCTCTAATTGGTACATATGGCTCTTTGTTATATCTAACACCTATTCTTGGTGGTTGGATAGCAGATAATTATACGGGATATAGAGTAGCTGTTGTTATAGGCTGTTTGCTCATGACATTGGGTCATGCAGCCATGGCTTTAGAAACTACAAGTTCATTTTACATAGGATTAGGACTCTTAATTGCTGGAACTGGATTTTTTAAGCCAAATATGACCTCAATGATATCTGATATGTATAAAGGTAAGGAGTCTAAAAAAGATGGAGCCTACACCATTTATTACATGGGTGTAAATGCAGGTGCTTTCTTCGGAATGATGCTATGCGGTTATTTAGCAGAAAACTATGGATGGAGTTATGGATTTGGTCTAGCAGGAATATTTATGCTATTAGGATTAATTCAATTTTGGTTGGCAAAAAACCTTTTCGGGAATATTGGAGGAAAACCATCTGGAATCTACGAAGTAGAATTACCCCAAAATATAAATGAGAGAAACCCTAAGGAGCATAAAACAGATATTCCTGAAACTGAAAAACTAAATCCGTTTACATTGTTTGATAAAATATTAATTGTTTTGTCTTCTGTAGGAGGTCTTTTGTATTTATTTAATGACCCATTAGAAAAAATCGAGAATACTAATTTATTACCCTTCACTGTCGGAGGTGTGAGTGGTTCTAATGTTGTAGTTCTAACAGCGTTGATTTTATTTCTAATTTTATTGGTAACTAGAATTTCACGTTACTTGCCAATAGTTAGAGATCGTATTATTGCGGTATCTATATTTGGTGTATTTACAGTGTTTTTCTTTGCGTTCTTTGAACAAGCACTGGGCTCAATGACTTTGTTCGCAAGAGATTATACAGATAGAAGTTTGGTAGGAAATTCTGCAATGATTTTTAAAATTGTAGATTTATTATTAACTACTGTGCCATTGGTTATTATTACTTGGGTTCTAATTTTATTATCTAAAAAAACTTACAAAAAAATAGGGATGTCTAACCTAGTTCTCGCTATTGCATTTATTGGTTTATGGATTTTAGTAATTTTTAGATTGATAGATAAATTTTCTCAAGATGGTAATGAGGTTGATGCTTCTTGGTTTGGAATTCTTAATTCTTTCTTTATAATAACATTGGCTCCTTTATTCTCTAAATGGTGGGAAAGCAAATACAATCCTAGTGCAGCTATGAAATATGGAATCGGTTTAGTTCTTTTAGGTCTTGGATTTGCATTTCTATCTTATGGAACCGGTGACGTGCCTCAAGGTGCTAAAACAGCTTCTGTAAGCATGATATTTTTAATTATGGCGTTCTTATTTCATACCATGGGAGAATTATGTATTTCTCCAGTAGGTTTGTCTTACTTAAGTAAATTAGTTCCTGGTCGCATGATCGGTTTTATGTTTGGTATTTGGTACTTGGCTATCGCAGTTGGCCAAAAGGCTGCAGGTAAAATGGGTGGAATGATTGACTCTATTAGCGAACAGTATTCTATTAGTACTTTCTTTTTAATATTTACACTTGTTCCAATTAGTGTTGGAGTAATTTCAATAATATTAAACCCACTACTAAAAAAACTAATGCACGGTGTGCGATAAACGAGAAAATCCGTTAAAATAACCTAAAATGCTCCTGCTTTGGAGCATTTTTTGTAAGTTCGGAACAACTTTTGCAAAAAATCAAATCACGAAATGAGCCATATTTATTGGATTTTGAAATTTTCAAATTTCTCTTTGGAGCATTCCTTTTGACAATAAAAATAATTAGAACCTCAAATGAAAAAAGTACTTATCTTATTTGCAATTGCCTTGATATCGTCAAGTGCTGCAATAGCGCAATCTTTAGAAATTAATTGGGTTACTTTTGAAGAAGCACTAGAGCTTCAGAAGAAAAAACCCAAAAAAATCATGATGGACGTATATACCAACTGGTGCGGACCATGTAAAATGCTAGATAAAAACACCTTCCATAATAAGGATGTCGTAGACTATGTAAACAAGAACTTTTACGCAGTTAAATTCAATGCTGAAGGTAACTCTACAGTAAATTATCAAGGTGCAAAATTTAGTAACCCAGGTTACAAGGAAGAACTAAAAAACCGAAGAAATAGCGTGCACGAACTTTCACGACATTTAGGTATAAGAGCTTACCCAACTATCGTTTATTTTGATGAGAATGGAAGCGTCATACAGCCCATTAGCGGTTATATGAAACCACAGCAATTAGAATTATATTTAAAGTTGTTCCAATCTAACGATTACAAGAACATTAAAACCCAAGATCAATTTAACGCGTATTACGAAGCGTTCAAAGCAGAATTTCAAGAGTAAATTTACTTGATTATAAAAGCTCCCTTTTCACTAGTTTGGTGAAAAGGGAGTTTTCGTTTTAGGCAAGTTTCTTCCCAACGTTTTATGTAGGATTTATAGTTGCTGCCATCTGCAATGATAAATTTTGGCTGTATGGAATCAATCATTCTATCCATGTTTATTTTTGGAGAATTTCTGAGCAAAACGTAATCTGGAGTAAAGCTCTTTACGTTATAAATTCCTAAACTATCAATCAGTAAAATCGTTTTATTCTGAAAAACATAAACAGCTTTCAATGTGTCTACGGAATTTGAAGTTATAAAATTTCCGACGTTATAATTCTTAATAATCCGGTCTCTCGACCAGGAAATACTATCAAAATTATGAGCTGTAACAAGAGAACTGTTTGTTTTTTGAGCAATTAATGTCTTTCTGCTTTTATGAAATATCACGAACTCAGTATTGGTATTTTTATACGATATGGACACCCATGTGGCTTGTAAGCCCAAAATAGCAATGCCTACAAAAATTAATTTTCTATAGTTTGGTTTTTGATACCAAATGGTTAGACTTATAATAAAAAGGTAACAAGCAAATACCTGAAGTTCGTTAAAGGAAACATTCTTGAACAAAAAGGTTTCTTGCTGTGATACCCATGAAACGATCCAATTCATCAGGCTAATGATATTTCCGTAGAAATCTGCTAAAAATTGCGGAAGTGCATTTAAAAGCGCCAAGATAATGATCAAAATACTAAAAGCGAGAATTACTCCCAAAAACGGAATTATCGCCAAATTAGAGATAAAAAACAGACTTGGGAACTGATGGAAATAATACAAACTCAACGGTACAACGCCAAACTGTGCTGCAACAGTAACTGTAAATATCTGCCAGAAATAATCGGTCACTTTCCATTTGGGACGCCATAGTTTGTAGAGGAGTGGCTGTATTGTGACAATGGCTATAACCGCAATGTAGCTCAATTGAAACCCGACATCAAATAAAAACATAGGCTTAAATAGCAACAATACAAACATTGAAATGGCAAGTGTATTATAAATATTTGTTGGTTTTTTGTGATGCATGGCAATGGCTACAATACTAAACATCGTCACAGCTCTCGTCACAGAAGCAGATAATCCTGCGATAATGGCAAAGCTCCATAGCAAAAATAAGATGAGGATGACCTTAATTAATTTTCCGTTTTTTATGCGCTCAATTGGTTTTAAAGAAAAATTTAAAAGCAATAAGATCAAGCCAACATGTAAACCCGAAACTGCTAAAATATGTATTGCACCTGCATCTGTATAGCTATCATAAATAGCTTTGCTCATATCTTGTCGTTGCCCTAAAATAAGGGCGTTGATGATAGCTAGTTCCTCTGGTCTAAAATTGTAGTTTTCAAGTTTAAGATTGATTTGTCTTCTTATATTATCTGCAAAACCAAAAACGGTATTCGCTTCATACTGTATAGGTAATAGCGTCGAGTTTTGCGTATAAATTTGATGGTGGATGTATTGTTTTTTCAAATAATTCCTGTAATCAAATTGATTGGGATTTTGAGGTGTTGTCAAAACCTGAAAGTCCGTAAATGTCATTAACACAGCATCATTTTTAAAACGATCAACAACGCTGTCTTTCTTAATATTTAGTAAAACTTTTCCTTTTACATCTCTATTGCCAATTTTAAGAATATTAACAACGTATTTATCATAATAATTTCCAGACTTTAATCGCTCCCTAACTTTAAAAATAACGGGTTCTTTTATTGTTTCTTCGGAAATTTCCAAACTATAATGATTGTCAAAATTTTGTTGGTCGTGTATATTGTAAACAAATATCCCCAAGCAAAAAGTAGTTGTAATCGCGAGGATACCAAACCAAACTGAAGGTTCATCCTGGTGTTTAGCAATAATAAAAGATACACTTAAAATGAAAAGAAGTACTAAGCACAAAACTGCAGAGAACAGTAGTGCAATTTTAAAATATTCAGCAAATAAAATGCCCACGATTAGACAAATGGTAAGCTTTATAATCGTAAAGTTGAGTAACTTCATTTTCAAAAGTTACAACAAAAATATGTTACAGCACTCTTCTTGCTTGAACGTAAGCTAGAAACCAGTATTTTTCGGCAAGATTTGATACAATAACACCTCTGCTTGTTGTAGAGTGTATAAATTCTACATGACCTGGTCTAGTAGCGGTAACGATACCAACATGATTGACATGACGACTATTTTTCTTAGTGGCAAAAAACAATAGATCACCCTCTTTAACTTCTTTAACATCAATCCAATCACCACGCTTTGATAAGTCACCAGTAGTTCTTGGAAGAGAAATATCTTCCTTTTCAAATGCGGTTACTACCAAACCAGAACAATCCATACCTTTTTTTGTAGTGCCACCATATTTGTAACGTGTACCTTCAAAGGTTTTGGCATAATCAATAATATTTACAACGGTTTTAGGAGTAGATGCAGAAGGTGATGAAGGTGTGTTGTTAGTGGTTTTAGTAGTCCTCGATTTTTTGGTGACAACACCTTTTGAAGATTTACAACTTGTAAAACAAACACATAAAATAAGAATAAGAATAATTTTTTTCATCAAGAAGTGGGCTATTGGAGCCTAAAATTAAAAATTATAGATAGTTTAGTGTGCATATAACGTTTGGGTTATTAACAATGTTATTTACAACTTTCAAAAATTAGTTGAGCAGTCTTCTGGCTTGCTCCTTTTCCACCAAGCTTTTTTTCTAGATCGTAATAGTCTATAAAAAATTGAACCCGCTCATCTTCATCCAAAATGTGGGTTAATTCTTTTTTAAGTCTCTTTGTATTTAAATCACCTTGAATGAGTTCTGTGACAACTTCACGATCCATTATTAAATTAACGAGAGATATGAACTTTAATGTGATGATGCGTTTTGCTATTTGGTAAGAAATGGCATTTGCTTTATAGCATACAACCTGCGGAACTTTAAAAAGTGCAGTTTCTAGAGTTGCAGTGCCAGAGGTGACTAATGCTGCATTAGAAACACTCAATAGATCATAGGTTTTATTAGAAATAAACGCCACATTAGTTTGCTTTATAAAAGGTGCATAAAATTCATAATCTTGACTTGGAGCACCAGCAATAACAAATTGATAATCTGGAAAATCATCAACTACACTCAACATAACGCTGAGCATTTTTGTAATCTCTTGTTTTCGGCTTCCGGGAAGTAGGGCTATTATTGGTTTTTTAGATAACTTATGTTTTTTTCTGAATTCAAATTCGCTTACCTGTGTTCTATCTGCAATACCATCAATTAGAGGGTGGCCAACAAAGTGCACATCATAATCATATTTAGCATAAAACTCTTTTTCAAAAGGAAGTATCACGTACATTTGATCAATATCCCGTTTTATTTTTTCAACTCGACTGGCTCTTGATGCCCAAACCTGGGGAGAGATGTAATAATGGGTTTTGAAATTTTGCTCTTTTGCCCATTTGGCAATTCTAAGATTGAAGCCAGAGTTATCTATAAAAATAATGACGTCTGGCTGAAATTTTTCAATATCCTTTTTACAGAATTTTATGAGTCCGAGTATTTTCCGAAGATTAAAAATAACTTCAGCAAAACCCATAAATTGGCGTTCTTTATAATGTTTTACCAATGTGCCACCAACAGCTTGCATTAAATCGCCTCCCCAAAATCTAATGTTAGCATCTGCGTCTTGTTGCAGCAATGCTTTCATTAGGTTTGAACCATGAAGATCTCCAGAGGCTTCGCCAGCTATGATGTAGTATTTCATTTAAATAAACCTGATAATTAATGTTATGATGGCTACAATTACTGTTGCAATTAAAACGCCTTGAGCTTTTGAATCTTGTTGTTTTTTTAAGAAAAGAAAAAAGGCACCAAGGTTTAAAATAGCTCCCATACTTACCAATTTAGTGAAAACACCTTGACTCAGCGCGATTTGAAATGAATCATTTATGGAGTTTCCTTTTCCGAAGAAAAGAAGAGCCAAAACCAACCCTACAATACTGCAAATTAAGCCTACGATTACACCTTTTATTATGTCTTTATTTTTCATTAAAATCCCACGTATTTAATTCCTGGATGCTATGGTGTGCTGTTAAGTCGAACTGAACAGGTACAACGGAAACATACCCATTTGCAAGTGCCCATTCATCGGTATCTTCTCCATTGTCTAAGTTTACAAATTTGCCTGTAAGCCAGTAATAATCTTTCCCGAAAGGGTTTTGACGCTTGTCAAATTCTTCTTCCCAATTGGCATGTGCTTGTCTGCAAATTTTTATGCCTTTAATGTCTTTTTTCTCTAAGTTGGGGAAGTTGACATTTAAAATTGTACCACTATCCAAACCATGTTTCAAAACATTTTCTGCTATGGTTTTTACGAAGGTTTTACAATGTTCAAAATTTGCGCCCCAATTATAATCGCATAGTGAAAAACCTATTGATGGAATGCCTTCCACACCAGCTTCAATGGCAGCACTCATAGTACCTGAGTAAATCACATTGATTGATGAGTTGGAGCCATGGTTAATGCCAGATACGCACAAATCTGGTCGTCTATCCAAAATTTGTTTAACACCTATTTTTACGCAATCTGCAGGTGTGCCAGAACAACTGTACTCTTCTTGTTTACCGTTATCTATTGCTATTTTTTCTATATGTAATGTTGAGTTTATGGTTATGGCATGACCCATCCCACTTTGAGGACTGTCTGGTGCAACAACCACTACATCTCCAATGGTATTCATCACATCTATTAAGGTTCTTATACCTGGAGCAGTAATTCCATCGTCATTTGTAACTAATATTAAGGGTTTTTTAGACATATAAACCTATTGTTTTTGTTTTTTAGTACACTTGCAAAAATACACAAAGAGCCTTGAATATCCTATAAATAAAGGTTTAACAAAAATTTATTAGCTTGGCATTTTATTGGCATGGTTTTTTCTTTTACTTTAGTAAAAATTATAAAATCTTGCGTTTTTTTTACCTTACCAAAATATTAAGTTTTGATAAAATGCGTTTTATAACTACAGAAAAATATGAAAAATATGATGAAAAGGAATTATAAACTGCTGCTTTTAGTATTGCTATTAGCGTTTGCCTCTTGCAGTTTTACGACGAAAAAATTTCAGGACCCAAATAAAGATAAGTTGTTAATTCAGCTTATTACTTATGTTTTAGAGCAGGGACATTTTAATCCTCAGGAAATTAATGATGGGTTTTCCGAAGCAGTATTTACAGATTATTTAGAACAACTAGATCCATTTAAACGTTATTTTTATGCTTCTGATATTAAAGAGTTTGAAGCCTATAAAGATCAGTTAGATGATCAAATTAGGGCTTATGATGTTTCATTTTTTAATTTAACCCACGAGCGTTTATTGAAGCGTATTTCAGAATCTAAAGAGATTTACAAGGATGTGCTTTCAAGACCTTTTGATTTTTCTTCTGCTGAAGAGTTTTCAACAGATTATGAGAAATTAGATTATGTAAACTCGAAAAAGGAAATGAAAGAACGTTGGAGACAGCAACTTAAATTTTCAACAATTGCGAATTACGATGATTTAGTGTCAGATCAAGAAACGATAGCTAAAACAGATATTTCAGAAGATGGTATTAGTGATTCACAAAAAGAAAATAAATCTAATATAGAATTAGAGGAAGAGGCTAGAGGTGCAACTCAAAGATCTCTTGATGAGCTTTACGATTTTATAGATGATAGACAACGTAAAGATTGGTTTGCGGTTTATATCAATGCTATTGTTGAAGAATTTGATCCACATACATTTTATTTCGCTCCAGAGGATAAAGATCGTTTTGACGTCGCTATGTCTGGAAATTTTGAAGGTATTGGAGCTAGACTTCAGAAAAAAATGGATGCTACAATCGTGAACGAGATTATTAGTGGAGGTCCAGCTTGGAGGCAGAATGAGCTTGAAGTTGGTGACCAGATCATGAAAGTACGCCAAGAGGATGAAGAAGAAGCTATAAATATTGTTGGTATGCGTTTAGACGATGCGATCAAATTTATAAAAGGACCAAAAGGAACAAATGTAACCTTGACTTTGAAAAAAGTGGACGGTACTATTGAAGATATTACCATAAAAAGAGATATTGTTGAATTAGAAGAAACATATGCAAAATCATCTACTGTCATTAAAGATGATAAGAAATTTGGTGTGATTAACCTGCCTAAATTTTATGTTGATTTTGAAGATTATAACAAGCGTAATGCAGCGTCTGATATTAAACTCGAATTAGAGCGTTTAAAAGCGGAAGGTGTTGAAGGCATCATCCTAGATTTAAGAAATAATGGCGGTGGATCTCTACAAACTGTGGTCGATATGGGTGGATTATTTATTGAAGATGGTCCTATCGTACAAGTTAAAAATGCAGGTGAACCAAAAGAAGTTTTAAAGGATAGAGATAAGTCTATTGTTTGGGATGGTCCATTGGTGATTCTTGTGAACGAATTGTCAGCATCAGCATCAGAGATTTTAGCTGCTGCAATGCAAGATTACAAAAGAGCAATTGTTATAGGTAGCAAACAAACTTATGGAAAAGGTACTGTTCAAAACGTATTAGATCTTAACCGTATGGTGAGACAAAATAGCGAAGGCGACATGGGAGCCTTAAAATTCACCACTCAAAAATTCTATAGAATTAATGGAGGTTCTACGCAATTAGAAGGTGTTAAGAGTGATGTGGTTGTTCCAGACAGGTACAGTTACATTAACATTGGTGAAAAAGACCAAGAAAACCCTTTAGAATGGGATAAAATTGATGCTGTAGATTATAAAGTTTGGGAAAGTTACTACGATTACGATACGACAATCTCAAAAAGTAAAGAGCGTATGGCAAATAATGAACAATTAAAGTTGATCGATGCCAATGCACAATGGGTTAAGAGAATTAGAGATAGAGAAATGTATTCACTTAATTATGACGATTACAGAAAGACGTTAGCAAACAATGAAGAAGAATCTAAGCGTTTTGAGAAGATTTCAGATTACAAAACGAATCTTTCATTCCAGTCCTTACCTTACGAAATCAAGTTGATGGATAAAGATTCTGTTCTAAGAGAAAAACGTGATCGTTGGCATACCAGTTTAAGCAAAGACGTTTACATTGAAGAAGCGATTAATGTTCTTAACGACCTTAAAATGACATATAAAATTAAAAACGTTGCGACTTCAGTAAAAAACTAAAATGAGTAAAACAAGCGACTCATTATCACAATTAGCGCTCCGAAAGTTCAAAAAAAACTTTTGGGGCGTTTTGAGTTTTTGGATCGTTGTGGCCATCGGTCTCATGTCATTGTTCGCTTATGTGATTGCTCCAGACAATTCACAAAATGCCAATCAAATGCATCTCTCAATCCATTCTCAACGTCCAGGATTTGAAGTGCAAATGCTTAATATACCTTCGGAAATTCAAAATCAACAAACATGGTTATCCAAATTGTTCTATGGAAAACAAAATAGCGATCTAGAAATTCCAATTTCAGAATATAAAATAGAGAACAATCAATTATTATATACTGAATATGCCTCAGATGGATTAATAGGCGCAGAAAAAACAATAGATCTAAGTGCCTTTCCAGACAGGGATTACAAAGCTTTCATCAAAAATAAAACCTTTTTTTTTGGAACAGATAAATACGGAAGAGATTTGTTGAGCAGAGTCTTGATAGGCTCACGTATTTCATTTTCAATAGGGTTTATCGCGGTATTTATATCATTGATCATCGGTATTTTCTTCGGAAGCATTGCAGGATATTACGGTGGAAAAATTGATGCATTCATCATGTGGATCATTAATGTTACCTGGTCAATCCCAACACTTTTACTAGTAATAGCCATAACTTTGGCATTGGGCAAAGGTTTTTGGCAAGTCTTTATTGCAGTAGGATTAACGATGTGGGTTGAAGTCGCTAGAGTTGTTCGCGGACAAATAATAAGCGCAAAAGAAATGCAATATGTCACTGCAGCTAGAGCATTGGGATTTAATGATTTTAGAATCATTACAAAACACATTTTACCAAATATAATGGCACCAATCATAGTTATTTCCGCAGCAAATTTTGCAGCAGCAATTCTAATTGAAAGTGGTTTAAGTTTTCTAGGTATAGGAGCACAACCTCCAATGGCAAGTTGGGGAGCAATGATCAAGGACCATTATAATTATATCATTTTAGGAAAACCATATCTAGCCATAATTCCTGGTTTATGCATCATGCTTTTGGTCATGGCTTTCATGCTCATTGGTAATGCTTTGAGAGATGCTTTGGATGTGAAATCTTAATACTTTAACCAATGTGAAAGATCTCGATTGGTAAGTTTTTCGATTTTTTTAATATCACCAGTGAGACTATCAACAATATATTTTTTAGTTTCTTCGGAAATTTTAGGTTTGGAGTCTATAAAGTCTGCATTGAAGTAATTTTTAGCAATTAAACCAATTTTTTTAATTTTTTGCCAAAGTGTTTTAGGGTTGTCATATTTATAATGCAACACCCATCTATTGAAACTTTTATTACTGTTTAATTTAGAAGTATCCACTTCAAAAGAGCCAACATTCAAAAATTCGTAAACTGTATCTAATACCTTTTGTGGTTGCGACACAAAATCTTCAAAAAATAATAATAGAACTTGTTCTTTACCAAATACGTTTAGATAAGGTTCAATTTGCATGGCATACCTTGAAACATTTATATGTTGTATTTCAGAAGTAATTACATGATCAATATCACTATTTTTTTGATAACCTCTATTGTACGTATGTGTGTAGTGGGAAATAATGCGATCAATAGGATTTCGCATCATATAGATAAGTTTCATGTTGGGATTGTATTCAAAAATATCTGCAGAAACGTTTTTATTGAAATTAGGAAATTTAGTGTAATTGGTTGAGCCTTCTCCGTAAAGTTTGGAATCGCAATTAAATAACTTGTGATATTCATCGATATGATCTCTCCATTCTAACTTACTGAAAAATTGAGGTTCTTTAGGTTGGCTAAAGCAAATTTCAGGATGTAAAGCTAAAGCATTGCTTAAGCTAGTTGTGGCTGATTTAGCAGCACCAATAATAAGAAAATTGACTTTCAAGATTTAAGGTTTATCGTAAAGCTCCGATTTCGGTATTTGTATCATCAATAAATTGTAAAACGTCTTCCCGTCCAATAGCTTTTGATGATGAGGTCACAAAATGATTGGGGACTTCTTCCCAGGTTTCAAGCATTTTATTGCAATAATCCTCTACATGTCTCTCAATAGCTTTTGGTTTAAGCTTATCTGCTTTAGTGAAAATTATAGTAAACGGTATTTGGCTAACTCCCAAGTATTCCATGAATTCCAAATCAATAGGTTGTGGCTCATGTCTAATATCTACAAGAACGAAAGCCGAAACTAATTGCCGGCGTTTTTCAAAATAATTGGTTATAAATTTCTGAAATTTCTTTTTTGCAGATTTCGAAACCTTAGCATAACCGTAGCCTGGTAAATCAACCAGAAACCATTCTTTATTGATTAAAAAATGATTAATAAGTTGTGTCTTTCCTGGTCTTCCAGAAGTCTTTGCTAAATTTTTATGATTGGTAATCATATTAATTAAAGATGATTTACCAACATTACTTCTGCCAATAAATGCATACTCTGGTATCTCGTTTTTTGGACATTTGTCCACTTCGGAGTTACTTACAATAAATTCAGCAGTTTTAATAACCATAATGGTATTAATTTAAAATAGGAATAAAATTATAATTTATTGGATTCTAACCACGTGTTAAGAATGTTGTTAAATTCTTGAGGATGTTCCATCATAGCAGCATGACCGCACTTATCAATCCAAAATAATTCAGAATTTGGCAGCAGTTCATTGAACTCTTCTGCGACTTCTGGAGGTGTAACAGTATCATTCTTTCCCCAGATAATGCAAACAGGCAATGTCATTTTTGGTAGATCTTTCGCCATGTTGTGACGAATAGCACTTTTAGCGATCGCAAGAGTTTTAATAAGCTTGTTTCTGTCGTTTACAGTTTCATAAACTTCATCCACAATTTCTTTTGTAGCAACAGCAGGATCGTAAAAGACATCTTGTGCTTTTTTCTTGATCACCTCATAGTCGCCACGTTTTGTGTAGCCTCCACCCATTGCACTTTCGTACAAACCTGAACTTCCGGTAATGATTAATGCCTTAACTTTTTTTGGGTATAATTTTGTATGGTAGAGACCAATATGTCCTCCCAGCGAATTTCCGAGTAAAATAACATCATTCAATCCTTTGTACTCTATAAAATCATGAAGATACTTTGCAAAACTTTTTACGTTTGTCTTGAGTAGAGACATGCTGTAGATTGGTAATTCTGGAATTAAGACTTTATAGCCTTTATTGCTAAAATAGCTAGTTACTGCATCAAAATTACTTAATCCTCCCATTAAACCATGAAGCACGATAATTGGTGTGCCTTCTCCAACTTCAATATACCTGTAGTCTTTCTCTTTCTTTAATCGGTGCGCCATTAATGGTTAGGGTTTTGCTTAAAAACAAATATAGGTAAATCAATTAAAATATTAACATAATATTTCTAATCAAAAGATTTTACAAATGCTAAGATGTTAACAATCAATTTGGGATTTCAAATAGGTTGTATACCTCCTTGAAATTAAACTTTTTAGAGGTCTTAAAATGTAAGATCAATCCTAAAACTTAGCGTTGGAAAATAAATTTATCAACAAAAGTGGAGTAGAGTGGTAAATTGTGGTAAAATTTTCAATATATTTGATTCATAATCGTTAGTGTAAGTAAATCAATCATTTTGAACCCTTTAATAGGAACATACGAATGCAAAGTGGATGCCAAAGGAAGGCTCATGTTGCCTGCTGCCATAAAGAAGCAGTTGCTACCTGTGCTCCAAAATGGGTTCGTGCTTAAGCGTGCTGTTTTCCAGCCATGTTTGGAATTGTATCCAATGAGTGAATGGGAGGTTTTGATGCAGAAAGTGAATAAACTTAACCGTTTTAAAAAGAAAAACAATGATTTTATTCGTCGTTTTACTGCTGGTTTAAAACAAGTTGAGGTTGATTCTGCTGGACGATTATTAATACCAAAAGATCTTGTTGCATTTTCAGGAATCTCTAAAGATATCGTGGTTTCTTCTGCGATAAATATCATTGAGATTTGGGATAAAGACAAGTATGAAAAAGCCATTGATGATGCTACTGGAGATTTTGCCGATTTAGCAGAAGAAGTAATGGGACAAGACGATGACGATGGAATATCATAACCCGGTTTTATTGGTAGAAACGGTTGAAGGCTTAAATATTAAGCCTGATGGTGTTTATGTAGATGTCACCTTTGGTGGAGGTGGTCACAGTAAGGAAATTTTAAAGCATTTAGGCCCTAACGGAAAACTATTTGCTTTCGATCAGGATAAAGACGCTCTTTTAAATACTATTGATGATGATCGTTTCACATTAATAAATGAAAATTTTAGATATGTAAAACGATTTCTCAGATTTTATGGCGTGAAAGAAGTTGACGGGATACTGGCAGACTTTGGAGTCTCATCTCACCAATTTGATGTTGCAGAACGTGGGTTTTCAACACGTTTTGAGGCAGATTTGGATATGAGAATGAATCAAGATGATAAACTATCTGCCTACCATGTTATCAACGATTATGAAGAAGAGGAAATAAGACGAGTGCTTTTTCAATATGGAGAATTAAGACAAGCGCCAGCAATGGCAAGTGCAATTGTAACTGCGCGTCGAGATGAGATTATTAAAACTAGTGAGCAGCTAAAAACAGCACTCAAAAAGTTTTTGAATCACCAGAAAGAAAATAAAGTGTTGGCGCAAATCTATCAGGCTATTAGAATTGAGGTAAATCAAGAAATTGAGGCTCTAAAAGAATTTTTGCAGCAAACGCCAGAGGTTTTGGTAAAAGGAGGCAGGTTGAGTTTGATCTCCTACCACTCTTTAGAAGATAGATTGGTTAAAAGATTTATAAGAAATGGTTTGTTTGAAGGAGAACCAGAGCGAGATGTCTTCGGGAATTTTGAAGTACCACTAAAAAAAGTTGGTGGTTTGGTTGTTCCAACTTCCGAAGAAATAAAAATAAATAACAGAGCAAGAAGTGCAAAACTTCGTATTGCAGAGAAACAATGAAAAAGAATATTTACAGCATTTTAAGAGGTAAATTTTTGGTGAGTGATGACTCTTTTAAGAATTGGAGAGTGATCATTTTTATTTCGGTTTTGGCAATAGTAATGATTGCAAGCTCACATAGTGCAGATCAAAAAGTCTATGAAATTGCAAGACTTAAAAATGAAGCAAAAGAGTTAAGGTCTGCTTTTGTTGATGGAAGGGGAAAATTGATGAGAATGAAAAAAGAGTCTCATATAGAAAATGTAATGAAAGAAAAGGGGATTGTTATTTCAGAAAATCCTCCGCAAAAAATAAAAGTTAAAAAACAGAATTGATAACGTGGCAATAACCGAAACTAACATATTAAACAGATTGTATTTCGTAGCTGGCAGTATGTTTGTCTTCGCTCTTGCTGTGGTTTTCAAATTGTGCACCATTCAGTTCGTTCAAGGGGATGAGTATAGAAATATGGCTCAAGAACGAACAATCCAAAATGTTGAGATTCCTGCAAACAGAGGTAATGTATATTCTGCCGATGGTAGTCTACTCGCAACCTCAATCCCAAAGTACGATATTAGAATTGATGCCATCCAACCTAAGCAAACGGTCTTCAATGAACTTGTAAAATCGCTTGCAGATTCACTTTCCAAATTTTCGGGCAAGCCATCCAGCTATCATCTAAAAAGGATCAAACAAGCCAGGCTTGACAAGAATCGTTACTTTTTATTGGCAAGGGATATTAGTTATTCAGATTATATAAGAATTCGAAATTTCCCAATGTTGAACCTTGGTGCCATTCGTGGTGGATTGATAGTGCAACAAGAAGAGAAAAGAGATCATCCAATGGGAGGCATTGCAGAGCGTACCATTGGTTATGAGAAAATTGATGACGACGGAAATGTAACCAGACCAGGAATAGATGGTTACTTCGGAAAGAAATATTTGAGAGGTAAAAACGGAAAACGTCTTAAACAAAAAATAGGTAACGGTAAATGGAAGCCTATCGTTGATTACGATCAAGTAGAGCCTAAAGATGGCTATGATATTTACACGACAATTGATGTTAATATCCAGGATATTGCTCACCATTCCCTTTTAGGGCAGTTAGAGTTATACGAGGCAGATCATGGTTGTGCAGTCGTAATGGATGTTGAAACAGGTGAGATTAAAGCCATTTCTAATTTGGGACGCAATACTAACGGAAAATATTATGAACGTCTCAACTATGCAGTTGGTGAAAGTCACGAACCTGGATCTACATTTAAGGTTATGGCATTTATGGCTGCTCTAGAGGATAAAATGATTGATACCTCCACTGTTGTAGATACACAAAATGGTTCTAAACGTTTTTACGGAAGAACAATTAGAGACTCTAAGGGTCATGGTAAAATTTCTGCAGCACGAGCTTTAGAAGTGTCCTCCAATATTGGTTTGGCCACTATAATCGATGATAATTATTCTAGCCAACCTAAAAAATTTATCAATCGTCTTAAGGCATGGAAACTTAACGATACGTTAGGTGTGTCTTTAATTGGGGAAGGTATTCCAGATATTCCTGAGCCTGGCAAATCAAACTGGAGTAGAAATGCATTGCCTTCTATGGCTTATGGGTATAATTTGAGGATGACACCATTGCAAACATTAACATTTTATAATGGTATTGCTAATGGTGGCGAAATTGTAAGACCAAGGTTCATCAAATCAGTAAAAGAGTTTGATAGAGAGATTGAGGTTTTTGATAAAGAAGTGATCAATCAAAAGATGTGTTCTGATAAAACGTTGGCAGAAATTAAGGAAGTACTAAAGAATGTCGTGGTTAGAGGCACAGGAAGTCGCATGTATTCTGAAAATTTTTCCATGGCAGGTAAAACAGGTACCGCAAGAACAGACTACGCCGATTTTGAAGAATGGAAAAAAGACAGAAAGTACGTGTCATCTTTTGCAGGTTACTTTCCAGCAGATAATCCAAAATATTCTTGCATAGTAGTTATCCATGAGCCAAGTACAAAAGTTGGTTTTTATGGAGCCGATGTTTCTGGACCTGTTTTTAAGAGGATAGCTCAAAAAATTTATACCGAGACACCACTAATCGATGAAGTGCAAACATTAGAAATTGTCAATTCAAAAAATGATGAAGCTTACGAGTCATTCTACGATATAGCTCGAACCTACAAAACGATAATGCCAGACGTCGTCGGTCTTCCTGCTATGGATGCATTGGCGTTATTAGAAAATATGGGTTTAAAAGTCAAAATTCGAGGTGCTGGAAATGTGACGACGCAATCAATAGATAAAGGCGTCAAAGTAAAACCAAACCAAATCATAGTTTTAGGAACGTAGTGATACTGTTAAAAGACATATTGTACAAGGTTACCATTAATGCAGTTGCTGGGAGTACCAGCATCACTGTAAACAACTTGCATTTTGATTCTCGTCAAATAGCAGAGAACGATGTTTTTATTGCTATTAAAGGAGCTACCGTAGATGGTCATAAATTTATTGATACAGCTCTAGACAAAGGTGCTATCGCTGTGGTTTGTGAAACCTTACCAGCAGAGTTAAAGGATGGAATCACCTATATAGAAGTTGAAAACACCAGTCAAGCTTTAGCCTTTATGGCTTCAAATGTCTTCGGAAATCCTTCGGAAAACTTACGTTTGGTTGGAGTGACAGGAACTAACGGAAAGACAACCATTGCTACACTATTGTACCAGCTCTTTAAAAAGGCAGGCTACAAAGTTGGATTGTTATCAACAGTTAGAATTATGGTTGATAATACCGAATATAAAGCAACACATACCACACCAGATTCTTTAACGATAAATAAGTATTTAAGGTTAATGAATCAAGCAGGCGTTGAGTTTTGTTTTATGGAAGTAAGTTCTCATGGTATTCACCAATTCCGTACAGAAGGTTTAAAATTTGAGGGTGGCATTTTTACAAATCTTTCTCACGACCATTTAGATTATCACGACACTTTTGCTGAATATAGAGATGTGAAAAAATCATTTTTTGACAATCTACCTAAAAAAGCTTTTGCTCTGGTTAACATTGATGACAAGAATGGATTGGTGATGCTTCAAAATACAGAAGCAAAAAAATACACTTATGCTTTAAAAACCTATGCCGACTATAAAGCTCAGGTACTGGAAAGTGAATTTAGTGGCTTGTTGTTAAAATTAAATGAAAGTGAATTATGGACCAGGCTTATAGGTCATTTCAATGCTTATAACATTAGCGCTATTTACGGTACAGCAGATTTATTAGGGCTTGAAAAAGTGGAGATTCTTAGGCTTATTAGCGAGTTAGAAAGTGTGAGCGGTCGCTTTGAGTATCTTATTTCCGAAGAAAAAATAACAGCAATCGTTGATTATGCACATACACCAGATGCATTAAAAAACGTACTGGAAACCATAAATAGTATTCGCACAAAAAATGAACAATTAATTACAGTTGTGGGTTGCGGTGGTGATAGAGATAAAACCAAACGTCCAAAAATGGGACATATCGCATCTGCAATGAGTACAAAGGTCATTTTTACGAGTGATAACCCGAGAAGCGAAGTTCCTGAGACCATAATTGAAGATATTGAAAAAGGAGTAGAGCCTCAAAATTTTAAAAAAACAATGTCTATTGTGGATAGAAAACAAGCCATTAAAACAGCTTGTCAATTAGCAAGTCCGAATGATATCATTTTAATAGCTGGGAAAGGGCATGAGACCTATCAAGAAATAAAAGGAGAACGTTTTGATTTTGACGATTTCAAAATAGTTAAAGCGTTTTTAAAACAATTACAGAAATAAGTAACCAATGTTATATTATCTATTCGAATATTTAGAACAACAGTATCAATTGCCAGGGGCAGGTGTGTTTCAATATATCACATTTAGAGCGTCATTGGCAATCATATTTTCATTGTTGCTTTCTACAATCTTCGGAAGAAAAATCATAGCATTCTTACAACGTCAACAAGTTGGCGAAACAGTTAGGGATTTAGGCTTAGCTGGTCAAGTTGAAAAAGCTGGTACACCAACAATGGGTGGGATTATCATCATTTTCGCGACCTTGGTGCCTGTGCTTTTATTTTCAAAATTAGATAACATTTATGTAGTGATGTTAATAGTGACAACATTGTGGATGGGACTTATAGGTTTCATTGATGATTACATAAAGGTTTTTAAGAAAAATAAAGAAGGCCTTAGTGGTAAGTTTAAAGTATTAGGTCAAGTTGGTCTTGGTGTTTTTGTAGGCGCAGTGATGTATTTTCATCCTGGAGTTACTATTAAACAAGAAAAAATTAATCCAGAATTTTCTAACGAGATGATTACTCAAAACTCTCCGGGAGAATTTTATGCGGAAGAAAATAGGTCTCTAAAAACAACAATCCCGTTTGTAAAGGATAACGAATTTGATTATTCAAAACTTATGTCCTGGATGGGTGATGGTTACCAAAATTATGCCTGGCTCATCTTTATACCAATTGTGATTTTCATTATTACAGCAGTTTCAAATGGTGCCAACTTAACCGATGGTATTGATGGTCTCGCAGCAGGAAGTTCTGCAATAATCGTTTTTGCACTAGCTATTTTCGCTTTTATCTCAGGTAATATCGTTTTTTCAGATTATCTCAATGTCATGTTCATTCCAAGTTTGGGAGAACTGGTGGTTTTTATAGCAGCATTTGTGGGAGCTCTCATTGGGTTTTTATGGTACAATACCTTTCCAGCTCAAGTATTTATGGGAGATACAGGAAGTTTAACAATTGGTGGTATCATCGCTGTAATAGCTATCGCGGTACGTAAAGAGTTGCTAATTCCTTTGCTCTGCGGAATATTTTTCGCTGAATCCCTATCGGTCATTTTACAGGTAAGTTGGTTTAAGTACACAAGAAAAAAGTTTGGTGAAGGACGACGTATTTTCAAAATGTCACCATTACATCACCATTATCAAAAGTCTGGATATCATGAAAGTAAAATAGTGACACGTTTTTGGATCGTGGGTATTTTTCTCGCCATTCTATCAATAGTGACATTGAAGTTGAGATAAATTTTTAATCCGCAGTTGATACGGAAATAAAAGAAAAATAAATTTTGTGTAGTTGAGCAAAATGGGAATATAAATGAAGAAAGAGAGATTAGTTATACTGGGAGGAGGAGAAAGTGGAGTGGGAACTGCGCTTTTAGGAAAGGCAAAGGGTTATGATGTTTTTGTTTCAGATCAAGGAATAATAAAAGAAAAGTACAAAGAAGTTCTTATACATAATGAGATTGAATTTGAGGGTGGGAAACATTCCGAAGAAAAGATTCTAACTGCTAAGATGGTGATGAAAAGTCCGGGAATTCCAGACAAAGCACCGCTTGTAAAACAGATTAGAGCTAACGGGATTGAAATTGTTTCAGAAATTGAATTTGCATCAAAATTTACTAATGCAACGCTTGTGGGAATCACAGGTAGCAATGGTAAAACAACAACTGCAGCACTAACGCACCATCTCTTAAAACAGGAGCTGAATGTTGGTTTGGCAGGCAATATTGGAGATAGTTTTGCTAAACAGATTTTAGAAAAAAACCATCCAAACTATGTGTTGGAGATTAGCAGTTTTCAGTTGGATGATATCAAAGGTTTTAGACCGCATATTGCGGTTTTGACAAATATCACTCCAGATCATTTAGATAGATATGAATATCAATTTGAAAACTATATCGCCTCAAAATTCAGGATTGCCGAAAACCAGACCAAAGAAGATTATTTCATTTATGATGCAGATGATGAAGTGATTGAAAAGTGGTTGAAAGCACATCCTGTACAATCCACATTATTGCCATTTTCATTGACAAAAACCATTGAAAATGGAGCGTATTTAGACAAAGAAAATATAAAAATAACAATAGATAATAACCAGATAATTATGCCAACAAAAAATTTAGCTTTAGAGGGTAAACACAATATTAAAAATGCAATGGCTGCCTCAACTGTGGCGCACTTGCTTAAAATTAGAAAGCAAACCATAAGAGAAAGCTTAGAGAATTTTCAAGGTGTTGAGCATCGCTTGGAAAACGTACTTAAGATAAACAAAGTACAATATATCAATGACTCAAAAGCAACAAATGTAAATGCAACCTATTATGCCTTAGAAAGTATGGATGCGCCAACGGTTTGGATTGTGGGAGGCGTTGACAAAGGGAATGATTATCAAGAGTTATTTCAATTTGTAAATGAAAAAGTAAAAGCAATCATTTGCTTGGGCGTTGATAATAAAAAGTTGATGGACAGTTTTGGTAATATGGTAGATATTATTGTTGAAACTGAATATATGAGCGAGGCAGTTAAAATTGCTTATAAAATAGCAGAAGCAGGAGAAAACGTACTATTATCGCCAGCTTGTGCAAGTTTTGATTTGTTCGAAAACTATGAAGATAGAGGTCGTCAATTCAAAGATGCAGTTAGAAATTTGTAAGTAATTAAAACGAAAGCAGAAATCTTATTAATAACAATAAAATAACCTCTGCATCGTAAGATAGATTGACAAAAAATGCAAACACTATTCAAAAACATAAAAGGAGATCGGTTAATTTGGGCAATTGCTGCATTACTGGCAATTTTCTCATTTCTTCCTGTGTATAGTGCTGCCAGTAATTTAGCATATGTTGGAGGTTCTGGAAGTACGTTCAGCTTTTTTGTAAAGCATTTTATGCACTTGTTTTTGGGCTTTGCTATCATGTATGGAGTTCATAAAATACCATATCGCTATTTTCGGGGTTTATCTATGGTAATGATTCCAATTGTGATCGTTTTGTTGATTGTTACTATGCTTCAGGGTACAACAATTGATGGGGCAAACGCAAGTAGATGGATTCAAATACCGTTTGTTGGAATGTCATTTCAAACCTCTACTCTTGCAGCAGTTGTATTAATGGTCTACGTGGCAAGATACTTGTCAAAAATTCAAGAAAGAGAGGTTAAATTCGTAGAAACATTATTGCCACTTTGGGCTCCGGTCTTTATAATACTCATTCTCATTTTGCCCGCAAATTTTTCTACAACTGCCATTATGTTTTTAATGGTGATGATGTTGACGTTTATTGGTGGTTATCCCATAAAATATATAGCGGTCATAATTGGTACTGGAATATTAGCATTGGCTCTTTTTGTGTTGATTGCGAAAGCATTTCCCGAGGTTATGCCAAATCGTATCGATACCTGGATGAGTCGTATAGAAAATTTTGCAAATGGTGAAGATACCGAAGCAGATTACCAGATTGAAAACGCAAAAATTGCGATTGCCTCTGGAGGAATTCAAGGGAAAGGACCGGGAAAAAGTACTCAAAAGAATATTTTGCCACAATCCTCGTCAGATTTTATTTTCGCAATTATTATTGAGGAATACGGTTTGATAGGCGGTTTGGTGTTATTGGTGATGTACTCTTGGTTGCTATTTAGAATTGTAATTGTGTCTCAAAAATCGGGTACTATCTTCGGAAAATTGCTCGTATTAGGAGTAGGTCTTCCAATTATATTTCAAGCATTAATAAACATGGCAGTTGCAGTAGAATTATTTCCTGTTACTGGTCAAACATTGCCATTAATAAGTAGTGGAGGAACATCCATTTGGATGACCTGTCTCGCAGTTGGCATTATTTTAAGTGTAAGTGCCAAACGAGAGCAAATAAAAGAACAAGAAATTAATGAAGATAACCCGTTAGAAATTTTAAGTGAAGCATTGTAATGAGTAACTATAAAATCATATTATCTGGAGGCGGAACAGGAGGACATATCTATCCTGCAATCGCTATCGCAGACGAATTGAAATCTCGTTTTCCCGACGCAGAGTTTTTATTCGTAGGCGCATTAGATCGTATGGAAATGGAGAAAGTACCACAAGCAGGTTATCAAATTGAAGGACTTTGGATTTCGGGAATTCAAAGAAAATTAACGTTAAGAAACCTAGCGTTCCCTTTTAAGCTCATTTCAAGTCTTTTAAAATCTAGAAAAATTATAAACACATTTAAACCAGACGTAGCTATTGGAACTGGCGGATTTGCAAGCGGACCATTATTAAAATCTGCGACCTCAAAAGGAATCCCTAGCTTGATACAAGAACAAAATTCTTATCCGGGAATTACCAATAAATTGTTGTCAAAGGAAGTCGATAAAATTTGTGTGGCTTATGAAGGTTTAGAGCAGTTTTTTCCGAAGAAAAAAATCATTTTAACCGGTAATCCTATTCGTAAAGATCTATTGGGAATAGAAAACAAACATATAGAAGGTAAAGATGCTTTTGGATTAATCCACAGCAAACATACACTTTTGGTTTTGGGCGGAAGTTTAGGCGCTAGACGCGTAAACCAGCTCATTGAAGAAAAACTAGACTATTTTCAATCGCAGAACATTCAAATAATTTGGCAATGTGGCAAATTGTATTATCAGCAATATAAACACCACAATGAAATGGAAAACGTACAAGTACATGCGTTTTTAAATAATATGGACATGGCGTATGCAGCTGCAGATATCATTATTTCCAGAGCAGGAGCGAGCTCGGTTTCAGAGTTGTGTGTGGTAGGAAAACCAGTTATTTTTATTCCATCGCCAAACGTAGCAGAAGACCATCAAACTAAAAATGCAAAAGCTATTACAAATAAAAACGCAGCAATTTTAATAAAAGAAAGCGAATTGAATACAGAGTTTGAAACTCAATTTGATGCTTTAATGATCTCTTCGGAAAAAAGAGAGGAATTAAGTAACAACATAAAAAAATTAGCATTGGTAAATGCAACAAAGGATATCGCAGACCAGGTTGAAAAACTATTGAAAGCCAAATGAATTTAGATAAAGCAAATAACATTTATTTTATAGGTATTGGAGGCATCGGTATGTCTGCATTGGCTCGTTATTTTGTAGCTAAAGGATTGACTGTTGGTGGTTATGACAAAACGAAAAGTGATAATACAGATGCGCTGGAAGATTTAGGGGTTTCAATTCATTTTGAAGATGATATTGAACTAATTGAGAACGCTTTTTTAGATATAAAAACAACCCAGATTATTTACACACCAGCTATCCCAAAAACCCACAGTGAGCTCAACTATTTTATTTCAAATGGTTATGGGGTGATGAAACGATCTCAAGTTTTGGGAGAGATTACAAAGCAAACCTTTTGTCTCGCAGTTGCTGGTACCCACGGAAAAACAACCACAACAAGCATTTTAGGCCATTTATTGAAGCAGTGTGATGTTGAGGTTACTGCATTTCTTGGCGGAATAAGTGAGAACTATAATTCAAATTTGATATTAAACGGAACAGAAGTAACCGTGGTTGAGGCAGATGAGTTTGATCGCTCGTTCTTAACATTGTCTCCAGACTTTGCGTGTATCACATCAATGGATGCAGATCATTTGGATATTTATGGCGATGCTTCAGAATTAATAAAATCATTTAAGGATTTTTCAGAAAGAATACAACCAAACGGAAAGCTGTTTGTCAAAAACGGATTGCCAATTAAAGGGATTACCTATGGTATCGAGGATGACAGCGATTATTCCGTAGAAAATATAAAAATTATAGATGGTAGCTATGTTTTTGATGTAAAGACACCAAAAGAGCTACTTAAAGATTTTAAATTTAGCCTACCAGGCAGACACAATCTGTCTAATGCATTAATAGCCTTGGCGATGTCTGTAGAATATGGCCTCCCTCAGCCACAGCTCGCCAAAGCTTTAGCGTCTTACAAAGGTGTGAAACGCAGGTTTACCTACCAGATCAAAACCGATGATTTAGTGTATATCGATGATTATGCTCACCATCCCGAAGAAATCAATGCGGTACACCAAGCGGTAAGGGAAATGTATCCAGATAAAGAGGTATTGGCGGTTTTTCAGCCACATTTGTTCAGTAGGACTAAAGACTTTGCTGATGATTTTGCTAAAAGTCTTTCGCAATTTGATGCCATTTTTCTATTGGATATTTATCCAGCTCGCGAATTGCCTATTGAAGGTATAACATCGCAATGGTTATTAGATAAAATACAAAATAAAAATAAAAGGCTGGTTCATAAATCAAATTTGATTGAGGCTATAAAAAACGAAAACATACCCATTATTTTAACTATTGGAGCTGGCGATATTGGAGAAGAAGTCAAACATATTAAAAAAGCACTGAGTTTTGCGAGTTAATTATAACTACATAAAAGTTGTTTTACTGCTAGTTTTAGTGGGCTTTCTGTATGCGTTTTCCAATGTAAGAAATGCAACGAGAAAAGTTGAAGCGCCATATATAAAATTTATTGGAGATGATAACCTTTTCGTAACTCATGGGACTGTTAGTAAATTGTTAATACAAAATCAACAGAGTGTTACGGATAAGCCTAAAGAAATTATAGATTTGAACGAATTAGAATCTGCCCTAAACTCTAATCCAATGATTAAGCAAGCACAGGTGTTTATGAGTGTAGATGGCTTAGTCACTGCTGAAATTGAACAAAAAAAACCTATTGCAAGAGTAAGCACAAATGCATCATATTACATTGATGAAACAGGCTCCTTTATGCCTTTGTCAACGAATTATACTGCACGCGTGCCTCTAATTATTGGGTTCATTGAGAAGAATGATTTGGCAAATGTACACGCTATTGCTAAAAAAATTCAAGAGGATGATTTTTTGGTGAAGCGGGTTGTGGCAATACATCAAAATGAGGATAAAACGATTGATTTAAAATTTAGGAATCATGATTTTAATATCCATCTAGGAACCATAGAGTTGCTAGATAAGAAAATTAACAATTTAAAAGCTTTTTATAAAAAAGCGATGAAAGACAACATATTAGATGATTACAAACGGGTTAATCTAAAGTTTGATAAGCAAGTAATTTGCACCAAAAAGTAAGAGATGGAGAATAATAAAATTTCAGTAGGACTGGATATCGGAACCACCAAGATAGTGGCAATGATTGGGCGAAAGAATGAATATGGCAAAGCCGAAATTTTAGGGATAGGAAAATCCAAAAGTTTAGGCGTGCATAGAGGTGTGGTTAATAATATAACACAAACCATTCAATCTATACAGCAAGCTGTTCAAGAGGCAGAAGCAGAAGCAGGTTTGAAAATCGAGGATGTTACTGTTGGTATAGCAGGTCAACATATTAGAAGTTTACAGCATAGTGATTATATCACAAGAGCAAATTCTGAAGTGGTTATCGATGAAGAGGATATTGATCGCTTAATCAATCAAGTTCACAAATTGGTAATGCTCCCAGGCGAAGAAATTATTCATGTGTTACCTCAAGAATATAAAATTGATGGTCAGGCAGAGATTAAAGAACCAATCGGGATGTATGGTGGAAGACTTGAGGCGAATTTTCACGTGGTAGTTGGTCAAGTATCGTCTATTAGAAATATTGGGCGCTGTGTAAAAAGCTCAGGTTTAGAGCTAGAAGGCATTACATTAGAGCCATTAGCATCTGCCAATGCAGTTTTGAGCCAAGAAGAAAAAGAAGCAGGTGTTGCATTAATTGATATTGGTGGTGGTACAACAGATTTAGCGGTTTTTAAAGATGGTATTATTCGCCATACTGCTGTAATTCCTTTTGGAGGAAATGTGGTAACAGAAGATATCAAAGAAGGTTGCTCAATTATAGAAAAGCAAGCCGAATTACTGAAAATAAAATTTGGATCTGCTTGGCCAGGCGAGAATAAAGACAATGAGATCGTTTCTATTCCTGGTTTAAGAGGTCGCGAGCCAAAAGAGATTACTTTAAAAAATCTCTCTAAAATTATTCATGCTCGCGTTGTAGAAATTATAGAGCAAGTTTATGTTGAGATCAAAAACTATGGTCACGAGGAGCAGAAGAAAAAGTTAATAGCTGGTATTGTTTTAACTGGAGGAGGCAGCCAATTAAAACATTTAAAGCAGTTGGTTGAATACATCACTGGTATGGATACAAGAATAGGCTATCCTAACGAGCATCTAGCAGGCGGAAGTGACGAGGATATTGCGAGTCCGCTTTATGCAACTGCAGTAGGATTGGTGATGGATGGTTTAAAGCGTCAAGAGCGCAAACGTATCGAGAAAGAAGTTGAGGAAATGTCTACCGTAACAGTAGAAAATTCCGAAGAAAATATTGTGCAAGAAGAAGAAGTTATAGAGATTCCAAAAAAAGAGCGTAAGTCATTTTTGGATAAACTAACAGAACGCGTTAAGGATTTTTTGGATAACGCAGAATAATTGCGAGAATCGTCAATAAATAATTATTAAAATTAGGGACAGGTTGGGGCTTGTCCATCAAATAAAGTAAAAAATAGTTGTGGTTAAAGTCAAGATTTAACCATACAATCAAAAAAGTAGGTTTATGAGCAACAACAATGAATTAGGCAACATTGCATTTGATTTACCAAAAAACCAATCTAACGTCATTAAAGTGATTGGAGTTGGTGGAGGCGGAAGCAACGCCATTAATCACATGTTTCTACAAGGGATTAAAGGAGTTGATTTTGTAATTTGTAATACAGATTCCCAAGCACTACAAAATAGTGGTGTACCAAACAAAATCCAATTAGGAGTTAACTTGACCGAAGGTTTAGGAGCAGGCGCAAATCCAGAAGTAGGTGAGCAGGCAGCCCTAGAGAGTTTAGAAGATTTACGTCGCATGTTAGATACCAATACAAAAATGGTGTTTATTACTGCGGGTATGGGTGGCGGAACAGGAACTGGAGCAGCACCAATCATCGCTAAACTAGCAAAAGAACTGGATATTTTAACTGTAGGTATCGTGACGATGCCATTTCAGTTTGAAGGTAAGACAAGAAATGAACAAGCAGCCAAGGGTATAGAAACATTACGTTCTCACGTAGACTCATTGGTAGTTATCAATAACAACAAACTTCGTGAAGTTTATGGAAATCTAGGTTTCAAGGCAGGCTTCTCAAAAGCAGACGAAGTACTTTCTACAGCATCTCGCGGTATTGCAGAAGTAATCACGCATCACTACACACAAAATATAGATTTACGTGATGCTAAAACCGTACTTAGTAACAGTGGTACTGCAATTATGGGATCTTCAACTGCATCTGGCAAAACAAGAGCGCAGGAAGCGATTATGAAGGCATTAGACTCTCCGTTGCTAAATGACAATAAAATTACTGGAGCTAAAAACGTATTGTTGCTTATCGTTTCTGGTTCACAAGAGATTACCATTGATGAGATTGGGGAAATAAATGATCATATTCAAGTTGAAGCAGGCCATGGAGCTAATATTATTATGGGTGTTGGAGAAGATGAATCTTTACAGGAATCAATTTCTGTTACCATCATAGCAACGGGTTTTGATTTAGATCAACAACATGAGATTTCCAATACAGAGCAAAAGAAAGTGATTCATGCTTTAGAAGATGATAGAAATGATGATGTTAGAGTGAAAGATAATGATCCAGCAATTATACGACCAGACATCATTCTTGAAAAGGAAGAGAAAAAAGCTCCAGAAGTAGTTGTTCATACCTTAACAGATGAGGATGAGGATAATCAATTTTTTACCAATAAGGTAGAAACCGATTTGATCACCACCACAGATATTATTAAAAATATGAGCGTGGTCTATGATGAGGTTTTAGACCATAAAATAAAAGAAGAAGATTTTGTCATCACTCCAGTCCAAGAAGTAAAGCAAGATGTAGTAGAGGAAGTAGAGGAAGAGCAAATTACCCTCACGTTCGACTTACCATTATCTTTTGGCGCTTCGGAAGAAAAAACAGAAGAACCGAAGGAAGAGGAAGACGATACAACAATTTTTACCTTAGAAGACGACGTAAAAGATCTAGAAGTAAAAGAACATGTAGAGATCATACCTGTTACTGAAGCTAATGAAGAAGGTGAAAAACGTTATGCGCTAGATGATTTTATGACCTATGAGTCTGCAATGAATGAAACTAAAACTAAAAAGCAGCCAGAAGTTGAAGAAGAGATTGTCTTTGAGAAAAAGACCGTAAAGCCTGAAGTTACTGAAGAATATGTTGGAGAGGAAATTGATCCTATGAACAGTCCAATTTCAGATTTATTAAAAGAAAGAGCAGATGAGAGACGACGTAAAATGAAAGATTTCAACTACAAGTTCAATACTGCCAAAATTGATGAAATTGAGAAAGAACCTGCATATAAAAGACAAGGTGTGAATTTACAGGATGCCCAGCATTCATCAGAAACCAACGCTTCAAGAACTTCTGTTTCCAGTGATGAGAACGACGATATTCAATTAAGAAGTAACAATTCATTTTTACACGACAACGTAGATTAGTAGCAAATTTAGTTTAGTGTTTCACACTTTGTTAAACCCAAAAATTTGAAATATAATTTTTGGGTTTTTTATGTTTTATACTGAAATTTTAGCACCAGATTATAAGTTGAGTTTTGTTATCTTCGCAGTTAAATAAAACAGAATCTAACATGAGTTTACAAACGGACATAATGGCTGCTATGAAAGAAGCCATGAAAGCTAAAGATCAAACAGCATTGGCTGCTCTAAGAGCAGTAAAATCTGAACTATTGCTTGCTCAAACCTCTGGAGAAGGAGAATTGAACGAAGAGCAGGAAATTAAGATTTTATCCAAATTAGTAAAGCAGCGTAAAGATAGTGCTGCTATTTTTGCTGAACAGAATCGTGAGGATTTATCTGAGCCAGAACTGGCACAAGCAGAAGTTATTAGCAAGTTTTTACCTGCACAACTTACTGAAGAAGAGATAACTGTTGAAGTCATGAAAACTATTGCATCTACAGGTGCAGAAGGTATGAAAGACATGGGTAAGGTTATGGGCATTGTGAATTCAAAATTAGCAGGACAGGCTGATGGGAAGACGATTTCTAATATAGTAAAAGCGAAATTATCTTAACATAAGATACCTGCTTTTGCAGATGTAATTGGCCTCGTAGTTCAACTGGATAGAATATCAGATTTCGGCTCTGAGGGTTGGAGGTTCGAATCCTCTCGAGGTCACGAATAAATCAAAAAAACCTAAGCGTTAAATCAAGCTCGCTTGAATTTATAAGCTTAGGTTTTTGATTTTTAGAGAGGAGTTTTATAAGATACCTAGCAATCCTGTAAAGCTTTCCCTTGATATCGTAAAATTAAATCTTAATGTAATGTAAACGTTATAAAGTGTTTTTAATCCCAAAAGCAATCGGGAGAAACCCGCTGAGAATGTATAGAGCTCTTTACTGATTATTTTATGTAATGGGTATGTAGTCAAGCTTGATTGTTTTGCTATTTTGAGATTTTAGTATTTTTAAGCGATGACTTTTTAGCAATTAAAATTTCCGAAGAAAAAAAATAAAGTTTTAGAATGATAATAATGTATTTGATATTGACATTTTTAGATTCGCAAGAAGATAAGTTAGTTGAGATGTGGGTTAGTGCTATTCTAACCATAATTTTACTTGTAATAATTGCTGTATTTGGAGCTAAAGTACTTTTTTACTTTTTTGAGATGGCTTATGTGGAGTATGTCAAAAAACAATTATTTTTTAATCATATTTATATAAGAAGAAAAAGGTTATCACGTTCGCAAAAACAAATTCTTCAAAACGAGGTTAAATTCTATCAACAACTCTCGAAAAAGCACCAGTCTTTTTTCGAGCATAGATTGTATAAGTTTATTGATAGAGTTGAATTCATTGGAAACGATATTGCGATTACAGATCGGATGAGAGTGATCATTTCTGCCACCTTAGTTAAACTTACATTTGGGTTAAGGGATTACCAAATAGAGTCTTTAGAGCGTGTTATAATCTATCCAGATGAGTTTTATTCTCAAACTAATAAAGCATATCATAAAGGTGAATTCAATTTGGGATTGAAAGCTTTAGTGTTTTCTTGGAAAGATGTTTTACATGGTTATGAAATTGAGGATGATAATCTTAATTTGGCAATACATGAATTTACACATGCCATTCATTTTTACTATTTAAAAGTGAGGAGAAGAAGTACTAGTGCAGCAATTTTTTTAGATGCTTTTGTGGAGTTGAGTAATATGCTGGAAGATGATGACAACCTGAAATCCAAACTAGTGGCTTCAAATTTTTTAAGGGATTATGCTTTTACGAATCAGTTTGAGTTTATAGCGGTTATTGTTGAGACATTTATAGAAACACCAAGTGACTTTAAAAAGCAATTCCCTAGAATTTATGATAAAACTAGGGAAATGTTGAATTTTAATTTTATGGGATATTAATTACAATCTAAAGGTCATTTGTAAAGAGTGTTGCCAGTGATTGTTATCAAAAACTTTGTCATCAGCATTAAATGCAAATTTACCAACTCCTTGAATTCTGATTCCTATAGTTCTATTAGCGTTAACCCAGAACAAGGCTCCAAGCGTAAGATTGGCAGAAGTATTTAACTCATCAATTGAAAAAACACCTAACCCACCACCAACGTATAAATCTAACCAGTTTGCGTCAAGTAAATAATCTGAATAATAATATTTAAGATTTGTACTTGTAGAAAAATATAATACATCTTCCGTTAAAGTTCCTCTATCTATAGTTGTACCACTATCATAACCATTAAAGGTGAAATCTTGCTCAATAGAAAGAAATCTTGACCATCTATGCTCTATGGCAACAGCAAGGGGTTGCTTAAGAGAAAATTCGTCCAATCTCTCAAAAGGATTTCTGGTTCCTAAATTACCAAGTGCATTTACACCAGCGCTTAATACCCAGTTATCTCTACTGTTTCTATAATCTCGTTTGGTCATAGATTTTGATTGACCAAAACTAAAAACGCAAGAAAACATTAATATAATTACTACTAAATTTTTCATATATAAAATTTGGTCAAAAATAGCTAATTAGTTCAAATAATAAAAGTAAAAAGGCTCTAACTTTTTCTAAAGATTATTGAGTTAAACAAATAATTGCGATAGCTTTTGTTCATAAAGAAGAGGTTCAGTCTGTTTATGACAGTAAAACTTGCAAATTTTATTAATTTTAAGCTCTTTTCAAATTCTTTATATTTTATTTTTAGTACATAGCTTCTCATTCTTAGAGTGTTATGACCAGATACATTGATCAGATTAAGTTCTCTAAACCAAACACTATTTAAGTTAATAAAGTGTAAAACAAATTTAGATTTATTAAAATCAGTATTTTCAATGTGATTTAATATTCGTAATACGAGACTGTCGTAGGAGTTCTTAAAGTTGAGTGTATTATAATAATAGTTTTTATCATTAAGTTGAGATGTTAAGATATTGATGAGATTGAGGTGATAACTATTTGGTGTTCTGTAGTCACTAGAAGATAATCTACTTTCAAAAATAGTATCTATGGGCAACAAATACCTATGTGACGGGTTTAGGACGTGCGTATGTATTTCTACTGCTGCTAATTTTTTTTCGTTGATTTGCCTTGGGAGATGCCTGAAGTTAGACTTATCATAATTAAATTCTACAAGCTTACTATATCCTTCTTTTTTTAGGATATCAAAGGCGCTTTCAGCATCTTTTTCTAAGACTAAAATATCAATATCTCCAATCATTCTTTCACCAATATCCTTGAAATAGCCTCCAATAAGTAATGCCATCCCTTTAATAAAAACAAATTCAATATTATGCTTTTGTAACATAGCTGTTAGTGATTGTGCTTCCTCAATTAATTTTTTATTTCTGTTTCTATTAATTGAAGTGATGTCTTTTAAATAGTCTGAAAGGTCTTGAGGTAAAAGATGCAATAGGTTTTTTTGGTTTAACCTGCAATATAGAGTCGTGAGAACGAGGTGGCGACTAGCAGTTTGCACGATATTCTCCCAATCAATTTTTGAAGTTTCTAACTTCTTTTTTAAGATAGAATTGTCATTATCAAAGCTTAAAATATCAGCAATTAGTTGATGCGTTTCTATGTTTGAATTTTTGAGCAATTGTAATTAGACTTAGTTTAGACAAATATCACCAATAAATTCTAATCACTCATCAAACTCCTTAAACTTTGTATGGCAAAATCATTGTCACTGTAATTAAGTTCATAAAACTCAATAGTACTAAGCCAATTTAAAAATTGTTTAGCATGCTCTTGTTTAGGAGAAATCCATGAGTCTGGAATAAGAATCCTTAAAATGTTTTCTTCGGAAACTTTTTTAAAAGTAGAATGGCAATCTTTAGAATATTTTACAGATACAATTTTATTACAAGGCAATTTTTTTATTGAAGATTTAAAATCCTTTGAGGGTGGAACATATTTAATATTAATTCTTTTTGGTCCGTTGTAGTAGGTGGGCAGGGATTTAAAACCTTTGATATTATTTTCAACAGGAAGGAAAGCCCCTTCTTTAATAGATATCGCAGCTGGATATCTATAAACGCTCAAATCTTCGAAGTAAAAAGGTGTAAAATCATCTGAAAGTAAATCAAAACCATTAGCCATCAAGATTGCAGATAATGTGCTTTTTCCATTTCCTGAATCACCAATTAACATTACAGCCTCATTTGAATTGCAAACTGTAGAAGCATGAAAGGTAGCTAGCCACTTATCACTATCCTTATTATGAATTACAGATGTTAATTCTAATGCAAATCTCCCTTGTAATAAATAATAATCTTTAACAGGACAGCTATATATACAGGTTTGATCTTTATACAGTAATAGGTACCCGTCAACCTCAAAAATACTAAATATGATACCTTCTGAAGTTTCACTGGTTTCTGAACAATGCGCTAATTGCGGGTGGAAGAGTTGTTCTATTTTTGGAGATCCAAAAAGTAATTTAATTTTTTTATTTCCGAAGTCATAAGATCGAGAGATTAATTTATCAGGGATCTTAATGTCATCAAAATGTTCTTCGGTTAGAAGTTCATCCTCGGTATTTGATGTCTTTAAAAAAGTTGTTAATTCTATATACAGTTCTTGATATCTATCTTTTTGGTTATGATCTTGAATACAGAGACTTTCACCAAACTCTTTAACTGATTTAGATTGTAGATAAATTTTTAAAATACGGTAAGCTTCCGCAGAAATTACAGCATACGTGTTTGAGCTTTGAAACCATAGTATAAAACTATTTCCAATGCTTTGAATGTACTTTGGAGCGAAATTCGCCTTCAATATAAATTTTTGCTTTTAATCAAAAGGATTTCCACCTGGATCAGGAGGAGAAGAGGCATGAGCCTGCTTAGGATTGAGGATAAGAAATGTACCCATCGCTGTAAGCGCAGCGTACTTACCCATCTTTTTCATGGCTTCCTTACGAGTAATTTGATCTTGAGAACTATTTCTTTTCATTGTAATTTAAATATATAGAGGTCAAAAGTAAGTAAAAAATTATTATTTGTAAATGTTATTGGTTTAATTTTAGTCTTATATTATTCAATAATCACCTTTATAGATGTTTTTTGCTGATTTCCCCTTAAATTAATTATATATATACCATTACTTACGTTAGATACATCAATTCGGTTTTGTAAATTATTAATATTAAGACTATTTGAAGAAATTAATCTACCCTGAATATCATAAATATCACAGTTTGTGGATTCTAAAAGCTGACCATTGATTACAATTTCTTTTGATTTAGAGGACATATAAATATCTAAATCCTCAAAATTATTTTCTTGAGTATTCAATGAATTATCTGTGAATCTCAAATAGAATCTCCCAACTCCAGATAGAGCCATAATAGGTGTTAAGACGTAATTAGAATTCGTTAATAAAGTAGATGTATTAGCAACAGTATCGTCTAAATAAACATCTATAGTGCTTGGTATGTTGGAATCGCTTAAGCTGAACGTCAATTGCACACCTTGGCTCGCATTAACACCAATAGGTATGGTTACATCATTGTAATCTGTCTCACCAAGAGCTTGTATACCAAAAGGGACGTTATTATTTTCTTCGACTAAATGTGAATAAATTGAAAACGATGGTGCAGTTCCTCCAAAAAGACTTGCATCATAACCAGGGTCTAAGCCCAGCGTAGAAAATTCACTAAAGTAAATGTCTGTTAAGAACTCATTGTTTGCAGTAGTTAAATTTAATTTTAGATTCGTTACAGCATTTGTATCACGACCTAAAATAAAGTCATCTGTACCATTTGTGTTACGCATGCTAGGTAAAAAACTGACTGTCTCAGAAGCAGAATTTGATGCTACAAAGAAGCCTTGACCAGGAGCAATATTATAAGAGCTAAAAAGATTTATGATAGTATAAATTCCTGCGGAGTTCGTATCGGTATCATCGCTATATCCGTAAATAGCAACAGCGCTATTTTCTAGAGCACTAGAATTTTCCATTAAAAAGGCAGAGGCATTTATATAAGATGGGTAAGGGTTACCTATTAAGTTAAATTTGCTACCACCTCCTGGGAAAGTAATAGTTTCCATTATAGGACCGGTTTCTGCGGTACCTGTAAACGTGAATGTCCCTCCATCTGTAGAACCTGTGCGGTATCCAACTCCAGTATCTAAAATAATTCCGTCATCAACAGTTTCTTCAAAAAGCACGTATTCACTCTCACTATTGTCAAAAGGTCCGTAAAGATAAAATGGTCCCTCTCCCATAATGGTTCCCGATAGAATGTTGCCATTTGTACTTCTTAAGTCTCCAAAAGTCATTCCTGCCAATGGCGGACTTATTAGATCATTTCCAGTTGTTGATGTACCAGTTCCAGCAGCATTATTAACGTGACGGTTATAGTTTACCGTTCCAACAATTATACCATCAGAAATCAAACTCGAATAGCTATTTGATACAGATTCTAAAGTTAAACCATCAATCGTATTCGACGTTGATAAAGTACTTCCAGAATTTACTGTTAAGCTAGATCCAGCATTTACTGTGACTTTATTAACAGATGCATTGATATTTAAATCTAAATTATTATTAATTGTAACGTCACCACCATTAGTTGGGATTCCTCTATTTAACCAGTTGTTTTCAGTATTCCAATTACCATCATTACTAGATATGTATTTTGTGTTTTCTGAAAATGGATTTGAATAAGCAATAGCAGATGGATTTATACCTGAACCAGTAGCATTAAAAATCACTTGATGCGTTAATGTTTTAGTTATTGGCCCAGTTTCAGGATTTTCATTCGGAAATCTAGCGAACATAAAATTACCACTACTATTATTATTCCAATAAGTCAAACCAATAGGTTTGTCATTTCCAGGAGTAAAGTTTAACTGGGACCATGCTATCCTTATACGCACTTCTCCATTAGGAGAATTTTGAAAGTTGACTCTAGAATCTACGTTATCATTTCCATTCGTTCTAGATTGAAAATTCCAAGAACCAGATGTACCATTGTACACTTCAATGGCATTTCCATTAGATGTTGGTATTCCGTAAAAGGATGAATTATTTTCAAAAACTATATAATAATCTGGTAATCGATTTCCAGTTTGAAAACCTACACCTTCTATTGTACTGCTTGTGCCTCCAGATACATTTGGGTTTGTGTCAATTGCAACATAATATAAGTCTGATGAATAATTTGTCATACCCTCAGTCCAGCCAATATATAAATAAGTTGCGTCCCAATGTGTATAGAATGTTGTCACTGACGTAGCTATAGTGCCTTCTCCACCAAAAGCAGCTGCGTTATTTGTGCCACCATCCATGCTCACTGTATAAGGAGTACTCTGAGCTTCCGAAGAACTTGTAAAAATTAAGCCAAATAAGATACTTAATATTAAAGCTAAAAGAGTGTATTTTTTTATCATGACAGAAATAATTTAAAGAATCTAAAAATCTAATTGTAAAGATATGTTAAGTTTTGATAGGTATAACAGCGAAAACGTTTTCGTGTTGATAAATAACATTAATAGAAGACAATAAAAAAAGCACATCTATAAAAATGTGCTTTTATTTATATTAAGAATTAATAGTTTATTTTAGAATAACTTTTTCTGAATGAGAGGCATTGTTAGAATTTATTTCTACAATGTAAATCCCAGAAGCTATACTTGACACATCAATTTGATTAGATATTTTGGTCGAGTCCAATTCCGAAGAAAAAATAGCACGCCCTTGTATGTCATAAAGATTAATCATTGAGCCTTTTGTTATTTCTCCTTTTACAAAAATAGCTTTAGGGTTTGCAGTAGTATATACTTCTAAAGTGTTTAAGTTGTTTTCTGGAGTTGAAAGTGCATCTTCAGTATAACGTAAGAAGAAACGACCGGTGCCTTCTAAAGTTGTATTAGCAGTAAAGTTATAATCTGTTGTATTTAGCAGTGTAGATATGTTTTCAACCGTATCATCAAGAAAAACCTTTGTATTACTTGGTAAAGAATTTTCAAGAATGCTTACAGTAATTTGTTGACCTTCTTCTGCATTAATGCCTATTGGCACTATAACATTTGTTAAATCTGTTGAGCCAAGTGATTGGATAGCAAAATCCTTACCTTCGTTATCTTGAACTAAATGTGAATATATAGCAAAGTTACTAGGTGCTACATCTCCAAATTCGCTACTGTCATAACCGTTATCCAAACCTTGGGATGCGTTAGTGTTAAAATAGAAACTTGTCGAATATGAATTAGAACTAGTTGTAGCTTGTAATTTTAAGTATCCTAAATTATTGCCAGAAGCATTTGTTGTATTTATACTGTTTGATGAACGACCTGCAATAAAGTCATCTGTATTACCTCGGGATCTCATTACTGGAGTGAAATTTACAATTTCGCTTGCCGAACCTGCTGCAACTAAAAATCCCTGTCCTGGAGCAATAAGCGCATCTGGGTTAGCATCTGAGTAAGCTTGATTCCAAATGGTAAAAGTAGTTGATGTGTTAGTGTAACCATATACACCAGATGAATTGGAATCAAATTTAGAGCTATTTTCTGCTAAAAAGTCTGATAAAGTAATATAGGAAGGGTAAGGGTTTCCGATTAAATTCCATTCAGGGAAATTGGTTTCGGTTCTAACAATTTCCGTAGGTACTACTCCGGTATTCATCTCTCCTCTAAATTCAAGAAGATTCGTATTTTCAGTTGCTGCTCTATAACCAACTGCTTCTCTTATTACTTCTCCAGCATCGACAGTGATGTCAAACGTTAAATATGATCCAGTTGCTTTGTCAAAAGGTCCAAATAATTTTACATCTGTATTACTAGGATTTGAGTAAAGATTATCAATATTTAATTGGTAATTCGCAAAATTACCGAACGTGTCACCTGTAAATGGCGCTGAAATTAAATCATTACCACCATCTCCTGTATATCCATTAGTGTATCTTAAGTATATTAGGTTTCCAGTATTATTAACAGTGTTGGCAATTAAACTTCCAAACTCGTTAGAGTCTGATAGAACTGTTAATTCACCAGCGTTATCTAATGTGCCCGCCATTATTAAAGAAGCGCTTTTATCAATTACTAATTTTGAACCGGTGCTTATACTTACGTTATTAATTCTAGTATCTGCTCCAATATTCTCGATGTCATCGCTGGCATCTCCATTTAAAATAGTAATATTATCGTTACTGTTAGAAATACCACTAGGGTTTGCAGGAGACCAACCACCGTTAGATTCATCAAAAACATAATTTGTAATTGCTCTTATTGAACCTGTGATTTTAAAGTTATCAAGACCTGCATAATCGTCTCCGCCATTTTGTCTAGCATGAATGATTAATCCAATTTCATCCACACCATCTGTTATAGATATAGTTATAGAGCCATCTATAGTTCCAGCTAACTCACCGTCAACAAAAATTTCTCTCCCTAAGGATATGCCATCCTCAAATAATTCATAGCTTATGTTATCTGCATTATCAAAACCCTCAACTTGATAATCAAATGAAATTTCGATATTTTCATAATTATCAACTTCAATGGTCTCAAAAATGATATCATTATCAGTACTTACAGTTGCTACTCCTCCATTATCGTTTGTTAAATCCCTTATTCCGAAGAATTCAACACCTTCAGAAGGCATGTTTGAAAACGTTATAAATGAAGCGTCAACAACATCCCAAGTATCATCATTTATATTATATGTTTCAGGCTCTGTGGTATAATTCCAATCACCACCATCTACACCAAAGCTCTGAAAAACTATGGTTTCAATTGCTGAAATATCAAAAGGATCACTTATTATATCTGTAAATAAGCCATCTGAAGCTGTTAGTGTTAATCCAGTACCAGCAGCAGTATGAACAATGTTATTAAAAGTAGCAACGCCAGAAACTGCAGTAACAGTTATAGGACTTGTATCTAAAGTACCTGTCGAAGTAATGCTTACGTCTAAGTCGTAATCTAAATCAACATTCCCATTTTCATCTGTACCGATGACTGTCACAGGAGGTGACATGGCAACATTAAATAGTGTATTTGTTGGTTGTTGTGCAAATATTATTTCTGAAGTTTCCACATCAATAGTGAAATCATTCGAGTTAAAATCTCCTAAAAGAAAATCCGAAGAAAAAGCACTTCCACTACTATCAGTTTCAAAACCATTGTTGTCTGCATCTACTGCAAATGACAATATTTCGCCATCTGCGATATTTGAAGTATTTAAATAAACAGAAAATGTAATTGGTTTGTTGGTACCATCAGCAATAGTCAAGTCACCTATTCCAAAATTAACATCAATAAACGCATCCGTAATATTTAAACTTGTAATTGTAATTTCATCACTATTATCAGCAACTGTCAATCCTTGAATGTTGTCTGTCCAATCTGCTGTATTTGTTGTATGAGGGAATAATCTAATTTTAGTAACTTGAGTGTCCAGACCATCACTAGTTCCTAAATCTTCCAGATCAATATCAAAAACTTCGACCGCTTCAAATTCTGTATCAACTAGAGAGCTGATAAACGCAGCTTCTGGTTGTGAGCCAGAATCGTAAGCTTGAGAATCTGTATCTGTTACAGGTAATAATGTTCCTGTAAGTATAACGTCATCGATGATCCAATATTCGTTAGAACTATTATTAGCCATTGAAACACGAATGACTAATTCACTAGAATTTGGTAAATCAGTAATAGATATAAAGGATAAGCCTTCTGTAGTTATGTTTCCTCCAGAAGATGGTGCGAAATTGGTTTGATTATTATCTCCATCATAGATTGTTGTCGCCAATCCGGTTCCTGTATCAAAAGACCATCTTGCATTATTATTACCGTTAATTTCTATTTCGTTTGAATAAGTAGCTCCATTATCTGTACTTACTTCAACAAGTACATTGTCTGGACCATCACTACCATTACCTGATGTTCCGGAGAATGATGCCAATCTAAAGTCTAGACGTATATTTTCATAGTTCGATACATTTATGGATTCAAAAGTAAGTGTTGAAGTTTGATTATTTGCTTCCCATCCTCTAATACCTGAGACAAAATTATTATCATTTGGCACAGGACCAGTTCCTGTTGAGAAAGTACCATTTGTATTATTAAAGTTGAATACGGGTGTTTGAGGAGTCGTTTCAAAATCTTGTATGGCAATCACGACAGGTCCATCTAAAGTCGTTGCGCTAACTTCTGGTATCGTTCCATCGGTTTTAAAATCGACATCTGTACCAGTATTTGTATATGGATATATTTGAAAATCGTATTGTGTACTCGATATTAATCCGGTAACTGTATAAGTTTCTATTCCAGAGCTAACATTAACTTCAAAATCATTATCAGAAAAATCTGTATCATCAGCAGGTTCTGTTCCGTCAACAGGTGTAAAATAAGCTCCTGTAGCAGTTTTACCAACAATTAAGAAACCATCTGCAGCTTGCGTTCCATCATTATCATTCCATGTTAATGTCACTGCAGTATTAGAATCGGCAACTGCTGAGAAATTTAATACGTGATTAGTTGGTTCTGGTTTTGGGTTAACGGTTAATTGTCCAGAAACAAAGTCGTTACCATCCCAAAAATTACCTCCATCACCATCTGTGACATCAATTCCTCCATAAGAAAATGGACCATTATCTATAGAAAAGCGACTTACATAAAAATAATTGCCAATTTCTCTTTCAGATCCAATTTCTGCTTGGTATTCATCGTTATTACCAATGTCGGTATTATAAGATGCAGGAATCCATGTCCAGTCTAAAGACTCAAAATCTGTAATAGTTTCTGCATTTGTTTCGCTTACTCCAATCCATGCTTGAATATTTGCACCTTGTCCAGCAGGATTTGTCACACCATTTTCAAAAACTTGAGCAAAAACATCAAAAGGATTGCCTTGTGTAATCGTACCACTACCTGGAGATTGTAGATTACAAAAATCTACTATATTTGGTGTACTTGCATTGATATATAATGTTCCCGTATTAGTTGTGTTTGTTGAGGTTACATTAAATTCTGTATTTCCAAAAGCAGTATCAAACCCACCTGCTGCAATATAATATGTGCCTGCAGGTAAGTTTTGTTCAGTCAATAGACTTAAGGTATCTGTACCACCGTCATCATCGTTACTTATTAAGTTTCCAAAAGCAGAGTAAAGGCCAATTTCAGTATCTATTCCAGTCGTTAATTCTGTATCTAATGTTATTTCTGAACAGTTGCCATCATAAATAAGTTCTATCCAAATTACAGCTTGTGTATTTGCATCATAAGCTGCGTTATAAGTATCTGAATCTCCACAACCATTAATATTAAAAGTTGCAACAGTTGTAGGTATTTGTACCTCTACAGTTAATTCTCCAGAGACAAAGCTGGATCCATCCCAAAAATTACCTCCATCACCATCGGTTGCATCTATACCGCCATAAACAAAAGGACCACCATCTACACTAAAACGACTTACGTAAAAGTAATTACCAGGTGTCAATGTAGCTCCTAAAGCATCAGAATATTCGTCGTCATTACCAGCTTCCCCAAAGTAAGGAGCGGTTGTCCATGTCCAATCTGAAGATGAAAAATCTGAAACATTATTAGCATCAACAGCACTAATTCCAAACTCTGCAGTAATAGTAGCGCCTGCTCCATCTCCTGGTGTTACTCCAGGCTCAAATACTCGAGCAAATGCTGTAAATGTTGAGCCTTGTGTTATGGTTGCTGAACCTGGAAACTGTAGGTTGCAGAAATCTGGAGTTTCGGTTGAAGCTGGTGCTTCATTTTGGACCAAAACATCATCCATCCATAACAGACCAGCTCTAGTACTACTAAAAGTAAAACTTAAACCAAAAAAATTATTGAAAGTGTAATCATTATTTACTCCAGTACCCTCAGATACTAAATTATCAAAACCACCATTAGTATCAACAAATAGCTCCCAATTACCCATTGCAGTTCTTTCTACTCTTATTCCAATAGTTTCATTGGCATTCCAATTGATTGAAGAAGTTACAATTGCTTCGTCAACAGACCCATTTGTAACTTTCCAGAGAGTAATCAAATCACTAGTTCCCGAAAAATTTACGCCTACTGCATATCCATCTACTGCATTCGAGTTTATGTTAAATTCATTAGCTGTTAGATACACCCAAAATTTATTTCCGCCCGACGGATCCCAATCACCATTTTGCAAATTAAATTGCCAAGAGGTATCTTGAGTTGTAATATCTAAAGCTGAAGTATTGAAACCAATATAACTTGATCCCGCGGTGTTATTAAGATTATGCTTCATAGATCTAATTCCAGTTATTGGATTAGCATCGGAAACGATCCAATTAAAAGCGGACCCTTGTCCCCATCCATCTAAATTGCCATCTTCAAAGTTGTCATCAATCACTTGTCCAAATCCAAAATTTCCAATTAAAATAAATAGTAGTAATGTGTATAAATGTTTCATATATCGATAAAATGTTATATTAATCTGTTAAACCGTAAAATCCATTAAGCCCTTATAGAATAAGGGATCGCAAATATAAGAAAACATAACAATTAGAGTATTTTATAATATTATTTAAACGTTATATAATTCAAAAACGTTACATATAAAACAGAAAAAGCACACTCGTGAAAGTGTGCTTTTGTTTTCAATACTTATTAAATTTCTTAGTTAATAATCACTTTTTGTGATTTTTGTTGTGAACCGTTATTGAGTTTTACCATATAAACTCCAGTTGTAAATCCTGAAACATCAACTTCATTTGAGTTGCTTCTGTTATCTAATTTAGATTTTAAGATTATTCGACCTTGAATGTCGTAAATTTCCAACGTTGTGTTTTGGTCCAGTAACCCTTTTATAAATAAAGATTTAGGGGATTTTGTTGTATAGATTTGAATTGTTTCCAAAGTTTCCTCTTGAGTTGATAGAGCTTCCGAAGAAAATCTTAAAAAGAAACGTCCTGTTCCCGAAAGATTGGTGCTTGGCGTAATTACAAAATCTGAAGTGTTCAATAAAGTGAATGTGTTATTCACTGTGTCTTCTAAATACACATCAACGCTTTCTGGAATATTTGTGTCCTGGATACTGATTGTAATTTGTTCGCCTTGGTTGGCTTTGATCCCTAATGGGATGATTACATCATTTAAATCTGAAGTCGCTAAAGACTGGATTGCCATTTTTTGACCGTCATTGTCTTCCACAAGATGGGAATACATATAGAGGTTTGGTAAAGAGACATCAAATAACTTGGCATCATAACCAACATCCAGACTTCGCGTAGAGCTGTCGTTAAAATAGAAATCGGTATGAAAGCTTGAGCTCGCATTCTGGACCTTTAGTTTAAGATAATGGTTGCTGCTGCTGGATCTTCCTTCTATAAAATCATCAGTACCTGAATTTAGTCTCATGGCTGGTGTAAAGTTTACAGTGCCAGAATCTCCAGCAGCAAATAGAAATCCTTGACCTGGAGCCATATTGTTAGCAAAAGCCACATTAGCTAAATTAATGATGGTCCAACCGTTTTGTGCAGTACCGTCATAACCATAAATACCAACAGCAAAAGGATCAAAAAGAGTGATGTTCTCGTTCAAGAACGCTTCGTTATCGAGATAAGAAGGATATGGATTTCCTATCAAGTTCCATTGGCTCAATGTACCTACGGAAACAGGCACGGGAACCACATTACTGAGCACGTCTCCCGTAAACACTAATGGAGAACCATTAACAACAGTTGATGCTGTACGGTAACCAATTCCTGCTTGAAGTATAGTAGCATCGTATGTAGCATTAAAATTTACATAGGCATTGGTGTTGTTGTTAAATGGACCAAACAAAAACGAAGGAACACCTCCAATAGTTCCTGACGGAATATTTGCGTTTTCTGGTCTACTTCTAAACACTTCAAAAGTTTGGGTTGCATTAGTTAAGGGTGGTGAAATTAAGTCGTTATTCCCGGTCGTTGCGTTTGTAGCAAACGTATTAACATGTCTTTGGTAATTGACAGTTCCTAAAATGGTCCCTTCGGAAATGAGGCTCGAATATTGGTTAGAAACAGACTCCATATTAAGGCTCTCGCTCAATTGCAATGTAGTGCCACTATTTAATCTTAGTGAACCTGAGGGATTAACTGTAAGTGTATTCCCTTTGGTGTTCAAGTTAATTGTCGCTTCTCCATTGACAACGTTGATAGCATCTAAGGATGTTGCAACACCATTGGGGTCATTATCCCATCCATTATCGTAAGTGTAAATTACCGATCCATTGATGTTAACTGTGTAATCTTCAACTTCGCCAGTATCAAAGCCAGTTTCACAAGGCGTTGGAGCCTCGTTATATTTTACAGAAACCCTCATTCTAGTAGCTCCTATAATGGAATTAGTAGGAACAGTGAAATTTTCAGTCACTTGGGTTGCATTTGTACTCTCTAAAAGCACTTGTTCTCCAGGATCTAAAAAATCTGCATCACCGTTAAAATCAATCCAAACCGAGAAAAACTCGAGATCACCTCCAAATTGTTTTACTATATCTATCGTTATGGTGTATTCAGTTTGTTTTGTTAAATCTGTCGAAATTATTGTAAAATCTGAATAGAAACTTGCTCCTGTATCGCTAGGAGCGTTATCAATTGTATTAAGACGTACTCTAGAAATATGCTCAAAAGTAGAATCTCCACTGTTAGAATCACAATAACCATTTATTAAAGGTATTGTACTAATAGAAACACCATTGCTCCAGTTAGGACCCTTTCTGGTAAATACTTTAAAATGATAAGGTGTGCCATTTAGTAAATTGGTAACTGTTTCAGTGTTTCCAATTCCTTTATATACCACAAACTCGTTTGCTGCTATTGTTGTACCAAAACCAAAAGTAGCATTAGCACTGTATGAAGAACCGTCACCTGTAGGTATTGCTGTAACCGCAGATCCTTCTTTTGCGACAACTAATACTTCATCAAAACAAGTACTGTTTGTCCAGTTTAATTCTACTTCTTGAGAATTTGGAGTAGCAGTTAAATCTTGAACTTCAGCAGGTGTAGTCGTACAGGGAAATGTGCCCACTACCAGTACGTTGTCAAAAGCATGAAGATCATTATCTGCACTACTATTAATTCTTACTCTAATTTGCAAATTATTTCCCGTAAGTCCAACTTGACTAACTGTCAAATTAAAATTACCATTTAGATTGCCATTGGTTGAAGCAGTCGTCCATGTGCCACCGTTTACTCTATATTGAGTAACAAAGGTATCACCAGTTTCATTGCCTTCAGCAATAGCATCAAGTGAAAAAGTGACATTTGTATATCCAGATATTGGAATTGATGGTGAAATCCAAAAGGCATTACCATCGGTATCTTTAGATTGAAATATTTCGTTTAGGACTAAAAAATAATCTGCGTTGCCTCCAAAGAAACTATCACTAAAATTGGCAGCAGATACATCAACTGTCCAGTCCACTCCTGAAAGATCTGTTGTGCTACCAAAAAAACCTCCTATGACACCTTTTCCATTTTGTCCCGTAAAAGTTTCAGAGTATAATGTTGTTTGGCTTAGTACTGAGCCAATGGTTATAAGTGTTAATAACACTGTAAAGTATAGTTTTTTCATATGGTAGTAGGTTTAGGTTATCAAAATCACTTTTTTTATTTAATGCTTTTAAAAAAAAATAAAATAAGGTTGCAAAGCTAAAAATTTATTTATTACATAGAAATATTGAGATTTTATTACAACTAATATTAAGGTGTTTCGTCGAAAAGTAATGAAATCCAACACTTTAAAAATTAGATGCTCTTATAATACTAACGAAATATTCGTGTATTTGGTTTTATAATGTAGAGCTTAAAACCAATAATCTTAAATCAAATTCTAGCTCATTAGAATAAATAAAATTGTCATTAGACTTACTTATGTTCATTATATAAACAAAAAAACGCACTATAGAAATAGTGCGTTTTCAAATTTATTTTAAAACGTAATTTAGTTGATAATCACTTTTTGAGATTTTTGTTGTGAACCATTATTAAGTTTCACAATATAAACTCCAGTTGTAAATTCTGAAATATCAACTTCATTAGAATTGCTTCTGGTATCTAATTTAGATTTTAAGATCATTCGACCTTGAATGTCATAAATTTCCAACGTGGTATTTTGATCAAGTAAACCTTTTATAAATAAAGATTTAGGAGACTTTGTTGTGTATATTTGAACTGTTTCGAAAGTTGCTTCTTGAGTTGATAACGCTTCCGAAGAAAATCTTAAAAAGAATCGTCCTGTTCCTGATAGATTAGTACTTGGTGTAATTACAAAATCTGATGTGTTTAACAATGTAAACGTATTGTCAACGGTATCTTCTAAATACACATCTACGTTATCTGGTACATCATTCTCTAAAATGCTAATTGTTAATTGCTCTCCTTGATTGGCATTAACACCTAAAGGAATAATAACATTATTAACAGCATCATATTGTACAGATTGCACTCCTAGATCCATACCAGAGTTGTTTTCTACTAAATGAGAATAAATGGCAAATGCAGGTGCTTGACCTCCAACTAAACCAGAATCGTATCCTGGATCCATACCTAAAGTGGCATTGTCATTAAAATAAACATCTGTTTTGTAAAGTGCATTCTCTCGAGAAAGTTGCAATTTAAGGTGAGCAAGATTGTCTAGTGCATTACGCCCAACAATAAAATCGTCTGTTGTACCTGTAGTTCTAGAATTTGCGTCAAAAGTAATTGTACCGCCTCCAGCTTTGGAAGCTAAAAGGAAACCTTGTCCTGGAGCAATCTTTGCAGTTGGGTTGGCATCTGAATAGGCTTGATTCCAAATCGTAAACCCATCTAAAGCTGCACCATCATATCCATAAACTCCTGAATTGAAAATACTAAATTCACTATTATTATCTGCCAAGAAATCTGAAAGTCTTATATATGAAGAAAAAGGATTTCCTACTAAATTAAAAATACTAGCACTACCAACCGTAATAGGAGTTGTGATTGTTGAGGTTAAAACATCACCTGTAAACTCAAATGTTGATCCCGTTGGTGTGTCTGAAGCTGTTCTATACCCAATACCAAAATTAAGAACTGAGGCATCATTTGCAGGTGTATAATTAATATACTCATTTGTACTATTGTCAAACGGACCAAAAAGAAAAGATGGTACGCCTTCAATAGTTCCCGATGGTATATCTGGATTAGCGTTTCTAAATGCTAAAAACGTTTGATTAGAATCTGTAACAGGCGCAGAAATTAAATCATTGGCACCGGTAGATGATCCTGAGTCTGCAAATTGGTTGACATGACGATTGTACGTCACTTTACCTTGCACATTATCTGAAATTAAAGACGAATAACTAGTAGACACTGAATTCATCTCAATTAAACCATTATTTATAATACTAGAATTGGCTACTAACGATTGTCCGGAGGAAATAGATGTTGCACCAATTGAGTTGACATAAAAATTATTTGCCTGGATGTTTGAACCAATAAT